>PXRY01000058.1:0-34333 GCA_003022925.1 Halobacteriales archaeon QS_8_65_32
GCGAACGGGCCTCCGGCCCGTGAGCAGAAGCCGAGCGTGCCGGGGGCTTTTAAATCGTTTAGCATGACTATTTGCCACATTTAAGACTAATCAACACTGCTCGTCGGACCATCGAATCACTTGCGACACGGGCGACCGGCAGGCGACGAACGCTGGCTTTTCCCCGACGGCCACCGTCGCCTGATTCATGCGATCGGACCGACGACCGCGACCCGGCCGTGAGCGATCCGGCGGTAAGCGACCTGCCAGCGAGCGACCCGTTAGCGGATCGTACACGGCGAGGGACCCTGCGTGACCGTTCGGGCTCGGGTCCGCGGAATCTATGCTACCGCCCTCACGCGACTGCTCCGCGAGCGAGGGATCGAGGTCGTCCAGCCCTCCGCGGCGATCGCGGCACGCTTCGGATTCGACGCCGCTGCGGACGGGGACGAAGCTGATCCGGAGGGCTACGACGCCGCGGTTTCGACGACCGACGACCGCCTCGGCATCGGCCTGAGCGGCGACGGGGAGGCGGTGGCGACGCTGCGCGAGATTCTCTCGGACCTTGCGATCGATACGTTCGCGTACGCCGACGACACTTCCCGAGAAGCGGTCGTCGAGGGCGTCGTGACCGGCACGCGCGGGGGCGGCGCGCGCGTCGATCTCGGGTCCCGCGGGGGGTACCTATCGGCCCACGCGATCGACGGGGAGGTCGAGGAAGGCGAGTGCTGCCGGGTGCAGGTCGTCGAGCCTGCTCCGCCCTGGCGCGACGAGCGGCCGCGCCTCGATACCGGCGTTCGCCTCGACGGCGGCGGCCTCCTCGAACTCCGCCGCGAGGGCGGTTCGGACGCCGGGACCGATGGGGGCTCGGACCCGGACTCCGATTCGGGTTCAGCGTCGAAATCGTCGCACCCTGACCGGCGGACGACGATCGGGACCGGGGACGTGATCGACCTCCTCCCCACGGATGTTCCTAGTGAGTGGCGCGCCCGGCTCACCGAACGGGGCGACGAGGCCTCCTTCGACGCGCTCGACGCGGCGCTCGCCGACGTCGCGACCCGGGCGGCGGACCTCGACAGGGCGCTCGCGGCCGACGCGGAGGAGGCGACCGACACGGAGGGGACGGCTGACACGGAGAGAACGGCCGGACCGGCGACCGACGCTCCTCGCGAGCTGTGGACTGGCCGGGAGACGACCTGGATACGGCTCGGCCGGCGGTCGCGTTTCGCGCTCGACGAGCATCGGCGAGCGGTGACCGTGACGATGGCCGGCCATCATCGGATCAAGGCGGGGACTGATAGCGCGAGCGCCGCCGTCGACTTCGCCGAGAGCGCCTGTGGAGCGGCCGTCGAGCCGGCCGACATGGACGACGGCAGCGACGAGGACGACCTCGATTTCCCCCTTGGCGTTACGACGCGCCAGTTCGGACCCCGGGAGGGCGAGCGGGTCGCGATCGCCCACGGGAAACCCGACGGCCGTGAGATCGTCCTCGGCCGGGGCGAGGTCTCGACGATCGATCCCGACGGCACGCTCGTGCTCCGCCGGGAGATGAGTTCGAGGGGCGTCTACGACGGCATCGGGACCGACCGACGGGCAGGCGACGTCGCGATCACGCGCTTCAAAGAGGGCCGGTGGTGGTACCAGACCCGCTATCGAAGCGCCGATGGCGAGCCCCGGGGGACCTACGTCAACGTCTGTGCGCCCGTCGAACTCTTCCCCGATGCCGTGCGATACGTCGATCTGTACGTCGACGTGGTGAAGCGGCCCGACGGCACGGTCGAGCGCGTCGACGACGACGAACTCGACGCCGCGGTCGCGGAGGGCCTCGTGAGCAATCCCCTTACGTCGAAAGCCCGATCGGTCGCCGCGGCCATCGAAGCGGCGCTCTGACGCCGACGTACGCTTGACTTGCGTCCCGTTCGCTTCGGTCCCGCACTCCGGCTCCCGGCGTAGTGGTTTCTCGCGTTCAGGCCGTTTCGGGCGCGTAGCCCTCAATCATCCGCTCGACGTACTTCGCCATTACATCGACTTCGAGATGAACGGGGTCGCCGACCGCCTTCGCCCCGAGCGTCGTCTCCTCGTAGGTGGTTGGAATGATCGCGACCGAGAACGTGCTCTCCTGGTCGCTCTCGTTCTCGTGTCTGCCCTCGCCCCCCTGTCCGGTTTCGCCGCGCTCGGCGACGGTGAGGCTGATCCCGTCGACGGCGATCGAGCCCTTCTCGACGACGTATTTGTCTACTGACAGGGGCAACGAGAAGGTGAACTCCCAGTCGTCGCCGAGGCGTTCGACATTCAGGACTTCGGCCGTGGCGTCGACGTGGCCCTGGACGACGTGGCCGTCGAAGCGGCCATTCGCCGGCAGTGCGCGTTCGACGTTGACTTCCTCACCTTCCTCGATCTCCCCGAACGCAGTTCTCGAAACCGTCTCACGGGCGAGAAACACGGTAAAGGAGTCCTCGCCGACCTCCTCGACGGTGAGACAGGCCCCGCTGACGCTGATACTCTGCCCGCGTTCGAGATCCGAAGCGTCGGTCGCGATCCGTAGCCGTCGGCCGCCCTCGGCGTCCTCGACCGCTTCTACCTCGCCCGTCGCCTCGACGATGCCGGTGAACACGTATCGACTTCGGCCTGTCGTTTCATGTGCGTTGTGCTTCACGGATCTGGAACGTTCTCGGCGGGGGCAATCGGGACGCGTCGCTCGGGGACGACGCCGATCGGCGGGGGAACCGGTTCGGACGGGCGCGTGTCGTTGCGCTTTTGTCCTCGGTCGCTAACCCCTCTCATGGCCAAGGGGATCCTCGGGACGATCGGCCTCGCGGCGACGCTCGTGTTCGCGATTCCCGTCGGTATCCTCGGGCTCCAGTTCCTGCTGCTCGACGGCCAGCCGGTTCTCGGCGCTGCCTTTCTCGTAATCGCCGTGTTGATGGTCGCCGTCGAGGAATACCTGACCACGCCGACGGACCTCCCCGGGATGGTCTTCGGAAAGACCGTCGACGCAGCCGTCGTCGTGCCGGACGAGAACGGCGAGGACGAACACGGGGACAATGACGGGACGAACTGAGTCCGTTCGGAGTCTTCGAACGCTCCGGGATGGTCCCGCAGTGTAACGACGATCGTTCGACCGATCAGCTTCGGGTTCCGGGGATTCGTGGCAGCAAGCCGGGCGTTCATACGGTTTCGGAGCCGACAGGTACTCGCGAGAGAGTACCGAGAAGCCCGAAAAGCGACCGCGTTACACTCTATTCCACCGACATGCCAATGACATCCGATATCCGACACCTCACCGAGTTCGAGGACGACGACGCACTCGCCCAGCTCCAAGACCGCACGCCCGACGATCGGGTCGACTTCGACCTCTTTTATAACGCCCAGCGCGTTCAGCCGTGGTCGGAGGGCTCGAACGAGATTTCCAGGTTATACTTCGCCGACGAGCGCCTCGACGGCTGTTATATACCGATAAATTTCGCCGAGCGACTGAGCGAGGACATGCGCTCGACACCGCTCGGCGACCCGACCTCGAACGACGCCGACGAGGTGTCCTAGAACGAGTTCGCCGACGAGTGCCGGCTCGACGACGACATCGAGATCGACGGCCACGAGTTCGACCTGCTGTGGTACGCGAGCGCCGACGGGGACAGTGAGGAGGTAGTCATCGCCGCAGCGGATTTCGGTGACGCTTCGAACTAGCGTCCTAATAGTTCCGGAAGCGACGACATTGTTTGGGAAAAAGTCGCTTCTATTTAGAAAGCTGGTCGTTCGGAACACTCAGAGTACGTCTCAGCGGCGGTAGCAGAGGACGTTCGTTTCTGTGTTAAAAAAGTCGCCTGGAAAAAGGATTTTCTAAATAAAGCTGAAAGCGACACACCGCTTTCGAGCCGAAAACCGAAGGTCGAGAACTGAGAACCGAGCGCTGAAGGCCGAGCTCTTAGGCATTGAAAATCGGTCGCCAACTGCCGATTCGACCGCCGGTCAGTCGGCGGGCATCGGGGCTTCGGCTTCGGCCAACATCTCCTCGATCGACATCTCGCGGGGTTCGTTGTATAGCAACACGTCGATCGGCAGCGTCGGCGCACCGCCCACCAAGTTCTCCAAGAGGACGAGACGTTCGCGCGCCCGGCTCATCCCGACGTAAAAGACCCGGCGTTCGTTGTCGGTGAGTACCGGTACCGGGTCGGTCGTCTTCGTGAACTCGGTGACGCCTAGGACGGCGGTCGGGTCGGGCACCGAGGCGGCCATCTGCTCGACGACTTTCTCAGTGAGGTCCGTCGAGACGTAGACGTGGTCGGCTTCGCGACCCTTCGCGGAGTGAATCGTCCCGAACCGGATGCGGGTGGGCTCTACGTCCCGGTACTCGCCCCGGACGTACGCCCGGATGGATTTCTCTTGGAAGTTCGTCACCTTCCGGAGCATCTCGGCGGCAGCGGCCGGTTCGGGGACAAAGGGCGCGAGGTCGGTTACCGTGTCGGGATCGACCTCGAAGTCGCTGTACTCCTCGACGCCTGCCTCCTCTTGGGCGGCGTCGATAGCGTCGTACAGTTCGTCGCGGTCGTTCGTCCCGAAGGCCGCACCCGCTAACATGTCCGCGAGCCGACGGGCCTGCAGCCCCGAGATCGGATTACCCGCGTTGATGCGCTCGATGGCTTCGACGTACTGCTGGAGGCGATCGGTCCACATCCGCTGGTCGGTTAGTAGTTGGAAGGGGATCCCCTGATCGACGAACTCGTCGATGAAGCGCAGCATCTGGTAGCGCGCCCGGAAGAGCACCATGATCGTGCCGTCGTCCGCCTCGACCGTCGTGCGGACGTCCCGCAACAGGTCGAGCATCGAGGGGTTGGGGATCGCCTCAACGACGCCGCCCTCGGTTCGGGGTTCTAAATCCTTTTCCTGGCGCTGTGAGATGTGACGGATCTCCCGATTCACCACGTTCAGCACCCGAGAGGGAAGTCGGTAGGAGTTCGGCAGGACGACGTCCTCGGTGACTTTCGCGTCGAGCAAGAGCCCCGGATCGGCACCCTGCCAGGCGTAGACTACCTGGTCGTCGTCGCCGGCGATGAGCCCCCGCTCCATGTACGGTTTCCACTCGTCGTAGACCGCGTACTGCAAGGTGGTAATGTCCTGAAACTCGTCGATCACGAGGTAATCGACGCTGGGGACGAGCGAGCGCTGCTGGACGCGTTCCAACATATCGGCGAAGCCGACCAGGCTCTCCTTGCCCTTGTGGGCGCGCCACGCCCGGATGGCTTCGGGCACGTCGATGCGGTCGTCGGCCGAGGGCCACGTCGGAGTGTACTTGTTGCCCTGCTGGGCCTCGGGGTCGATCTCGGGGGGGAGGCGAATCTCCTCGGCGTTCCACTGGTAGGGGACGTCGTACCAGTCGGCGACCTCCCTTTTAGTTCGCTGGAGCCACTGGCTCGTTGCGATGACCTTGTTGCCGATCGTCGTCGAACGCGCGCGCCGGTGTCGGGAGCTCTCGTACTCGTCCTCGAACTCGATACCGTAGTCCTCACAGAACTCTTTCTTGTCCTTCTCGCCGACGACGTCCCCGCGCGAGAGGTCGAGCAGCTCGTAGGCTTTCGCGTGCATCGTCGCGACGTTGCCCCGGAGCGACCGCGGGCTCACCTCCAGGCGTTCGGCGAGGCGTTCTCTGACCTCGCTCGCCGCCGCGCGAGTGTACGAAACCACCAGTACGTCGTCGATCGCGACGTCCTCGCGTTCGATGATCTCGTCGACGCGATCGAGCAACGCCGTCGTCTTCCCGCTGCCTGGCCCCCCGAACAGCCGGGTAACGGGTGTGTCGTCGTCGGTCATGGAAAGCGGGACGGACCGACCGACTATAAACAGCGCGCTCGACGCCCGATCGCCCTTCGCGGGCATGTCCGGTACGTTCGGAGCCGTTTGCCCTCGATCGCGACCACACGTCGAGTCCAGAAGGGTCGTCGTTGACGCCGCTGCTCGAAGCCGAAAACAGAAGAACAAGTCGGCACGCCGAGAGCGCCCTGTCGAGTGCCGGCGTCGACGTGAGCGCGGATGGTGGCGGTCGGCGTCAGCGTGAGTGGCGGCGGTCGGCGTCAAGGTTCGTCCGACGTCGGGGCGTCAGTCGAGTGAGACCGCTTCGGGCTGGTCGTACTTCTCGACGTAGTACGACATCGCCTCCTCTAAAGTCTCGCGGAGGTCGTATTGGGGTTCCCAGCCGGCGTCGGTGAGCTTCGTGACGTCGGGGATGCGGCGCTCGCAGTCCTCGTAGCCCTCGCCGTAGAACTCCGCGCCCGAGACCGTCTTGATCGGCGGGACGCTTCCGTTCCCGCTCTGGGCCTCGTAGACGTCACGCATCAGGTAGGCGAGGTCGTGGATCGTCGTCTCGTTGCCCGGCGTGCCGACGTTGACGACCTCGCGGTTGTACCGTTCCTCGCCGTCGATGACGTAGACCATCGCCTCGACGGCGTCGGAGATGTGAGTAAAGGATCTGCGGTTCTCGCCGCCGTCAACGAGGTACATCGGGTGGTCGTACAAGAGTGCCGACATGAAACTCGCAAATACGCGTGGGGTTCCGGCGTCGGGTTCCCTGATGAGGTAATCCATCTCCCGACCGATGAAGTTGAACGGGCGGATAACCGTCCAGTCCAGATCGTTCTCGATCCCGTGGGCGTGGACCATTCGTTCTAACAGTTGCTTTGCGGTGGCGTAGATCCAGCGATGGTTCTCGACGGGGCCCATAGTCAAGTCCGAGGAATCCTCGCTGAAGACCAGGTCCTCGCCGGTACGGCCGCCGGTCTTGCCGTAGACCTCCGAGGTCGAGAACTGAATCAGCCGAGTATCGGTCGCCACGCAGTCCTCGACGAGCCGGAGGTTCTGGTCGTAGTTGAGGTGGACGACCTCCAAGGGCATGTCGACGTACTGTTTAGGGTTCGCATAGGCGATGAGGTCGATCACGACATCGGCCGCTTCGATGATCGTCCACACTGTCCCGTCGTCGCCGTCCCGGATGTCGAGTTCGTAGAAATCGACCCGATCGTCCGAACGGACATCCGCGATCTTTTCGTCGTCGATATCGACGATCGTGAGGTGGTAGTCCTCTCGGAGGAGACGTCGCGCGAGGTGCGATCCGATGAACCCGGCACCACCGAACAGGGCGATGTTCGTATGTATCACTATACTGGATACTACGGTTAGAACGTAATAAGCTTGCCCTTCGTTACCGGCGACGAACAGGACCGAAATCGGACCGGATCGACGCCGATCGAAACGCCCTATTACCCGACCGCAGGCGGCGTATACCTCTTCGGGTCCGCCCCTGCTTCGGTCCCTGAAAGCCGGCATCGACACCGGCGCGGGCGGAGTTAGGAGGGACCGACTTATGTGGGTCGTGCCGTTCGACTCGCAACATGGATCGGGACCCGATCGATCGGCTCACATCGACCGCGAGGCGAGTGACTCACGACAGGGTACGGGCGGTGTACCACGCGCTCGCGGATGGGCTCGAGACCTATCTCTCGCCGCTGATCCTCGATCGCGGGGGGCTCCAGGAGGTTTGTCGGCGAAACGGGACGCTTCGTTACTACGGAACGAGCGAGGCGGTGACGCTCGGCGTTCCCGACGCGCCCGACGAGCCGACCACACGAATTCTCGACCGCGACGGCGAGCATCTCATCCCCGCGCCGTTCGTCGGCGAGTTACCCGGCGTCACGCTCGTCGGGCGATACCCGATGCCGATTTACGGCCGACGGTTGGTGCTCGAAGCGATCGGCCGGCCCGACGTCGCGTTACTCAACCTGTACTACGCGATCGCCGAGGGCGGCCCCCTCCGGAAAACGGACGACCGCCGGACGCTCGACTGTGCGGTCCTGTTGCACAACTGCTGGGATCAGGGCTACTTCCACTGGACGACCGAGGGGCTCACCCGACTGGAGGGCGTCGAACAGTACTCCGAACGCACCGGCCGGCGGCCGACGCTCGTGCTCGGGCCCGATCCCCCGAGCTTTCAGGTCGAGTCGCTTCGACTGCTCGGCTACGATGAGTCGGACTGGATCGAGTGGGACGGGCGGGCAACGACCGTCGAGCGGTTCGTCGTGCCGTCGATGCGCCGCGGCACGCGGGGCTCCGAAGCCGGTCTGGTCGCTCATCGCTGGCTCCGCGATCGCCTCCGAAGCGCCGTCGCCGAGCGCGTCGATAGCGACCGCTTCGCCTCGCGCGTCTACGTCTCGCGCGCGGACGCCGATCGGCGGCGGGTCACGAACGAAGCCGACGTGATGGACGTCCTTGCGGAATACGGCTTCGAGGCCTACCGGCTCGGGGAGATGAGTTTCGTCGAGAACGTTGCGCTGTTCGCCGGAGCCGACGTCGTCGTTGCCCCCCACGGCGCGGGGCTCACCAATCTGTTATACGCCGAAGACGCGAGCGTCGTCGAACTCTTCCGGCAGAATAACACCCCCACGTACTTCGTGTTGGCCCGGCAGTTCGGCCATCGCCACCGGTACGTCGAGTGCCGGGCGCGCGGCGTCGACCTGTGGGTCGATCCGGCTGAATTGGAGACCGCCGTCGTCGAGGAACTCGACGCTGCCGGACTGGACTACGAGAGCGCCAATCGACGGTAAGTCGACGGTCGGTCGTCGGTTGGGGACGAACTGCCGACCGGCAACGAGTTCCCGTCGAACACGGGCCTACCGTTCGAAGTCGCGCCGGTCGCCGGTCCCGCCGGTGAGCGCACTCGCGAGCGCGCCCCGAACCACCACGTCGTCGCCGAGTTCGGTGAGTTCGATCTCGGGGACGTTGATGAAGACCATCTCGCTCAAGCGCTCGCGAACGGGGTCGAGTACGAGGTCGGGGTTGTTGAGCGCGACCGCGCCACCGACGTAGATCACGAGCGGCGCGAAGGCGTGCACCGTATTCGCGATCCCGATCGCGTTCCAGTCTGCGACCCGGCCGATCACGTGATCGGCGAAGTCGTCCTCGCCGGCGTGGGCGAAGACGTCCGCCGCCGAGAAGTCCTCGTCGTCGACCGGGAGTGCGGTCTCCGTGGGGACCTCGGCCGTGGCGTTCCCGTCGATCTCGCCCGAAAAGAGGTCTTCGGCGTATCGCGGGATGTTGTTGCCCGAACAGTACGCCTCCCAGTGGCCCGCCTTCCCGCAGCCGCACGGACGGCGCATCTCGGGATCGACGACCAAGTGGCCGACCTCGCCGGCGTTGCCGTCCCATCCTCCCAGAACTTTTCCGTCGACACAGACGCCCGCGCCGATCCCCGAGGAGACCGTGAGATAGGCCATGTCGTCGGGGTTCCGGTCGGCGTAGAAGCGCTCGCCGATACAGCCGGCGTTGGTGTCGTTGTGGAGGTGAATACTGTGGTCGTCGGCCTCGACGAGGTTCGAGACCGGGCCGACGAGCGGGACGCGATCGACCGGGACGTTCGTCGGCTCGACGATCCCCGCCGCCAGATCGAGCGCGCCGGCGGCCCCGACGCCGACGGCCTCGATGCTCGCGAGGTCGGTGTTCGTCTCCAGCGCGACCGCCCGGATGGCGTCTAACACCGCGTCGGTGACGGCGGTCCCGACCGGTCCTTGGGGCGTTGCCTGTCGCGCGTTCCCCAGCACCGTCCCGTCGGCGTCGGCGACGATCGCGCGGATGTTCGTCGCCCCGAGATCGACGCCCGCGTACACGGCCATAACGGTGTGCCTTCGAGCCGTCCCTATTAGGCACCCCGGATCGATATCCGCTCTCGCCTGCTCCCGTCCGCCCTCGCTCGCCGCCCTCGGCGGCGTCCCCCACGAACGTCGCTCGTCACGGGCGTCGTTCGTCGCGTTCGTGTCGTGGTCGCGTCGCGGTCGTCGCTCGCTGCCTCCCGTCCGTTGTCGGGCCCCCGTTCGTCGCCGGACTCGAGTTCAGTTCAGCTATCGACGCGGACGAAGGTCACGGGACACGGCGCTGTCAATAAGACCTCCTGGGCGGTGGAACCGAAGACGGCCTTGCCGCTCGGTCGGCGGCTCCGGCCGCTGACGATCACCCGGTCGGCACCCGCACGGGTCGCCATGTCGACGATACTCCTGGCGTGTTCGCCGACCGCGCCGCGGATCTCGTAGTCGACATCGACGGCATCGAGGCCGCCGACGAGTTCGCGGATCGTCGCGTGGCGTTGGGTCACCTGATCGGGGGTCGCCTCCTCCGAATCGGGGTCGAACCCTAATCGATCGAGTACCTCCTCGTACTCCTCGTCGGTGAAAACATGCCCGAGCACGACCGTCGCGCCGGCCGGCTCCGCCACCTCGATCGCCGCCTCGGCGAGTCGCTCGACGCGCCCGGAGTCCTTCGGGCCGACCGCCAACAGGACCGTTTCGAGTGTCATGCCCCTTCTTCTCGCGACCCGCTTATAAATATTGTAGGCGCGGTCGCCGGGCGGCGTTTCGTCGGGCAACGGGGATCGACGGGACCGTTTCGGGCGGGACCGGAGGGGGCCGGGGGCGCCGATCGGCGGTCGGATTTTAAGTAGCTCCTCGCCGTAGGAACTATATGGCCGAATCCGGACCCGACCCCGAACGCGACGAGGACGCGGCCGAGGGCGGACCCGTCGACGAGGGGGACGAGGCGGCGGGCGAGGGCGGCTCCGTCAACGAGGCGGCGGTGTTCGTCGTGCTCGATTACCTGCCGCAAGGGCGGCCCGACGACCGCGGGCACCAGTCGGGGAAAGCCCCGATCGCCCACGCGATCGGCGAGGCGAGTTTCCGGCTCGTCGAGTGCACCCTCGATCGAGACGCGGACGTCTCCTTCGGCGATCGCCTTCCCGAAAACGACGATGCCATTACGCGCTTGCGCGACATCGAATACGACGACCTGACGAGTACCGCGCGTTCGGAACTCGAATACGTCTTAGAGGAGATCACCGAACGAGAGGAGAGGCGGTTCGTCGATATTTACAACGACGCCCAGCCGATCACGCTGCGGCTCCACCAGCTCAACTTGTTACCCGGGATCGGCGAGAAACTCAGGAACACGATCCTGGACAAGCGAAAACGCAGGCCCTTCGAGAGCTTCGAGGACGTGAGCGAGCGGGTCGCCGGCCTGCACGACCCCCGCCAGGTGCTCGTCGACCGCGTGTTAGAGGAACTGCGCGAGGAGGACCTGAAGTACCGGATGTTCGTTCGCCAAGAAACCCGGTAATCGGTGGGAAGCGGTCGACGGCCAATGATCGGTAGTCAATGATCGGCGCGCCGACGACCGACCATCGACCCGCCGACGACGCCCGCGAGAACGAAGCACTTAGCCGGGGCACTCCTCTACTCCGAGTGAATGGTCGGCAGCGATGGAGACCGAACGGGAACCCCCGCCGGAGTGGACGGTTCCGACGACGCGGGTAGGGAAGGGGCCCGGGACCCCGACGCGCTCGGACGACGAGCGGGCGTCCGCGGCGACCGGGATCAGGACCAGCATTTCCTCACGGACGAGCGAGTGCTCGACCGAATCGTCGGCTACGCCGAGGGGTTCGACCGCTCGCACGTCCTCGAAGTCGGTGCCGGCACCGGGGCACTGACCGACCGTCTCGTTCGTACAGTCGATCGGGCGGACGGGCGAGTAACGGCGATCGAGCGCGACCGTCGGCTCGTCGAATTCCTCAGCGAGGAGTTCCGTGCCGAGCGCGACGCCGGTCGTCTGGAGGTCCTCGTCGGCGACGTTCTTGACCTCCCGCTGCCTGACTACACCGCATCGGTGTCGAACCTACCCTACGGGATTTCGAGCGCGGTCTGCTTTCGACTCCTGCCCCGAAAGAAGCCGCTCGTACTCACTCTCCAGCGCGAGTTCGGCGAACGGATGGCCGCCGAGCCGGGTTCGGCCGAATACGGCCGGCTGTCGGTCACGGCGGGCCACTACGCTGATTGTGAACTGTTGGAGGTAATCCCCGCCAGTGTCTTTTCGCCACCGCCAGCCGTCGAGAGCTGCGTGGTCCGGACGACCCCGCGGGACCCGGCCTACGAGGGGCCGAGCGACGATGCCTTCCTCGATTTCGTTACAGCGGTCTTTACCCAGCGACGAAAGACGATGCGCAACGCGATCCGCAATACGACCCACATCTCGGGAATCGACGACCCCGAAGCGGTGATCGACGCGGCCGACGAATCCCTGCTCGGGGCGCGTGCGGGGACACTCCCGCCCGCTCGGTTCGCCGAACTCGCGACACTCGCCGCAAGCGAGGGGAACGAGGACGGAGACGGGGACGGGAACGGGAACAGGAACAGGAAATCGTGACCGACGGGGGGATCGCCGATCGGGTCTACCAACCCGCCGAGGACTCCGCACTGCTCGCAGAAGCCGCCTGCGAGGCGGTTTCGTCCACGCAGCGTGTGCTCGACGTCGGTACGGGGTCGGGCTACGTCGCCGCGCGGGTCGCCGAAACCGGAGCCCGCGTCGTCGGATCGGATCGCAACCCGTATGCCTGCCGGCAGGCCCGAGAGAACGGTATCGAGATCGTCCGAGCGGACCTCACGAGCGCCTTCGGGGAAGTGACCTTCGACGTCGTAACGTTCAACCCGCCGTACCTGCCAACGGCACCCGATGACCTGCCGGTCGGTTCGGACGGCCGGGAGGACGACGAGCGCGACAACGGTGAGGACTGGATGGACGTCGCCCTATCGGGCGGCGAGACCGGACGGGCGGTGATCGAGCCGTTTCTCGATACGGTTTCGCGCGTGCTCCGTCCCGGGGGGATCGTTCTCGTGCTGGTGAGCACGCTTAGCGGCCTTGACGACGTCGAAATCCGCGCTCGCGAGGCCGGCTTCGAGGTCGAGCAGGTCGCCGAGGAATCACACTTCTTCGAGCGCCTCGTCGTCTTGAAACTCGTCGCGTCCAGCGGGTGACCCGCAGGCGTACGAGGCGGGACGCAGACGAGGACCGACGTTGACCGTGACCGATCGTACATAGGAGGCCGATCAGCCGCCGGGTTCGCTCGTCAGGACCCCCCGAAGTCGGTACTGACGGTACCGATAGAGGACGTGAGCTCCGAGCCACAACAGCGGCGTGAGCGCGCCGGCCTCGATGCGGATGTCGTCGGTGTAGCGCGTCCGACTTCCATCGACTTCCTCGACGATCATCCGGTGGTCCCACCGCGAGGCGAGGGTGCCGCGCCCGTCGTCGCGCAGGCAGTAGACTTGCCCGCCGGGGGTCGAATCGAGCGCCTCGACGCTCGTCTCGATCCGGTGCGTACCGACGGGAACGACGTCGAGTGCCCACAGTCGAACGACGAACGCCCCGCCGTCGGCCCAGATAGCGGGCAACGAGGCGGGATCGAGCGGCTCGAATCGGAGGAGCGGCCTCGTCACCCGGTTCAGCAGGTCCGTCCGGAGCGTGTGTATCCAGGCACGTTCGGGCGCACAGTCGAGTACCGTCGAGACGCGAAGACGCACGCCGGCTCGACGCTTCGAGTCGATATACTGCTGGCGATCCTATGCGACCGACCCCACCGGTCTGATCGCGTCGATCGCGTCGATCGACGCGGCCGGATCAGCCGGATGCCGACGAGAGCAAGGGAGCTCCAGTTGAATTACTTCCGTGCATCAATCGGAGTAGCAAATATTAAAGGCGGCGCTGGCATACTTCGAAACCTGAAGGGCCACCAGAAAAGCGACCTGATCGACGGGGCCGAGAGTCCCGAGATTTCCGCGGTCTACGACCGGGCGCGCGAGCGCGTGCTCACCGACCAGCGCGAGGCCGGCCTCGATCGGGTCGTCGAGGGCCAGTTGCGCTGGGACGACATGCTCGCCCATCCCCTCTGTATCCACGATGCGGTCGATACAAAGGGGATCGTCCGGTACTACGACAACAACAACTTCTACCGGGAACCGGTCGTCGAAGGCGACCTCGACTTTGATGGCGACCTGGCCGCCGATCTGGAAACCGCCGCCGAAGCGGTCGAAAGCGAGTCGCTCCAGGCCGTTATCCCGGGACCGTACTCGCTGTCGGATCTCGCGACCGACGACTACTACGGCGACGAGGCGGCCTTCATTGAGGGCATTACCGACTTCCTCGTCGGCGAGGTAGAGGCGTTTCCCGAAACGGAGACCCTGTTCGCACTCGAACCGTCGTTGGTCGTGAACCCGCCGGGGGACGGCGCGGACGAGCGCGCGAGCGAGGCGATCGGCAGGGTGGCGGAAGCGACCGACGCCGAGGTCGTTGTCCACACCTACTGGGGCGCGCTGTCCGAGAAGGTCCACGCCCACCTCTTGGACGCCGCGATCGACGCCGTGGGCTACGACTTCGTCTCCGATCACGAGGCCAGTCTCTATAACATCAGCGAGTACGGCACGAAGGAGTCAGTTGCCCTCGGCGTCGTCGACGGGCAGAACACGCTCGTCGAAGACCCCGAAACGATCACCGAACGCGTCGAGTGGGTCGAGGAGAAACTACCGGTTCAGGGGTTCGACCGAACGTACGTAACGCCCAATTCCGAGCTGTTCTACCTGCCGGTCGCCAAATATCGCGAGAAGTTGGCGGCGCTTGCCGAGGCCGCCTCGCCCGCGGAGGTGAGCGCTGCATGAGCGCCGACCGCGACGCTGGTGATCGGACCGGTGGCGACGGCGATCGGGCGAGCGGCGACAGCGCTGGTATCGGCGAGGGCGCGAGCAGTCGCGAGGCGTTCCGTCCGCCGGACCACCCAAACGACCACTTCATCCTGACCACCGTGGTCGGCAGCTACCCGAAACCGAAGTGGCTCAACCGGGCCCGAGATCTCCATGCCGACGCGGACAGCGGCTTCGACGACGGCGACTGGGCCGAAGCGACGAGCGACGCCTCGCGGCTCATCGTCGACGAGCACGAGTGCGCCGGCCTCGACGCTGTCGTCGACGGGGAGATGGGAAGGAACGAAATGGTCGAGTACTTCGCCCACCGGATTCCAGGCTACGAGTTCCACGGCCGTGTGAAGGTCTGGGGGCACAACTACTTCGACAAGCCGAGCGTGGTGGACGAAGTCGCCTACGACGAGCCGTGGCTCGTCGACGAGTTCGACTTCACGAACGAGGTCGCGTCTCGCCCCGTGAAGGTGCCGATCACCGGCCCGTACACGCTCGCGAGTTGGTCGTTCAACGAGTATTACGAGAACGAGGAAGAACTCGCCTACGCGCTCGCCGAACTCGTGAACCAGGAGGTCGAGGCGCTCGTCGATGCCGGAGCCCGATACGTCCAGATCGACGAACCGGCACTCGCGACTACGCCCGACGACCACGCGATCGTCGGCGAATGCTTGGAGCTCATCGCAGACGGCATCCCCGACGACGTACGGATCGGGCTTCACGTCTGTTACGGGGACTACTCGCGGATCTATCCCGAAATGCTCGATTTCCCGATTGACGAGTTCGACGTCGAACTCGCGAACGACGACTACGCCCAACTCGACGTGTTCACCGAACCCGAGTTCACGAAGGACCTCGCCCTCGGCGTCGTCGACGCCCACACCGCCGAAATCGAGCCCGTCGAAGAGGTGAAACGCAATATCACGAAGGGCCTCGAAGTCGTCCTCCCCGAGCGCCTGACCGTGAGCCCGGACTGCGGGCTGAAACTCCTGCCCCGAGAGGCCGCCTACGGGAAAATGAAGAACTTGGTCGAAGCCGCTCGGGCGGTCGAACGGGACCTCGATCGGGGCGATCTCGACGTTGCGACGCCGGCGAGCGCGGACGACTGACTGCCGGCCGATCCCATTTGTCGCGTCGGATACCGTCTGGAAAGCGGCGATTCCGACCCTGTCGCCGACGCCGACCCAAGCGACCTCGGATGAGCGAAGCGCCTTCGACGCAAGCGCAGGTACGAGAGCCATGGACGACACCAATGGCGCAGACGACGCGGACGCGATACCGTTTCGACGACGCGCCGACGCCTGTCGGGCGGCACTCGAAGCGCGAGACGTAGAGGCCGTGATTTGCTTTCCGAGGTCGAATATGACCTACCTCTCGGGCTTTGCAGAGGAGTCGATGGAACGTCACCTCCTGTTATTCGTCACGCGAGACGAGACGGTCTTTCTCGCCCCTGAGTTGTACGCCGAGCAACTCGGAAACGAGACATGGATCGAAGACCGTAGAACGTGGGCCGACGGCGACGATCCCCGACGGCTGATCGCATCGGTCGTCGCGGACCTCGGTACCGGGAGCGGTGACGGCGATGGCGGACGAGTCCTGCTCGACGACCGGATGTGGAAGCTGTTCTCTCGGGACATCAGGCGGGCGCTTCCCGACTGTGAGTTCGGCCTCGCGAGCGAGGTGATGGACGACCTCAGGATCGCGAAGGACGAGCACGAACTCGAACGGATGCGCGAATCAGCCGAAATCACGGACGGCGTGAGCGTCGCGATCCAGGCGCTCGGAAGCGAGGCAGTGGGCCTCACCGAGACCGAACTCGCCCGCGAGATCGAATCGCGACTGACTGCCGCCGGCGGCGACGGGACGTCGTTCGAGCCGGTTGTCGGTCGGGGCCGAACGGCACGCTGCCGCATCACCGTCACGGCGACCGGGTAATCGAGGCCGGCGATCCGGTCGTCCTCGATTTCGGGACCCTGATAGAGGGGTATCCGAGCGACCAGACCCGTACTGTAGTCTTCGACGGCGACCCCCCGAGGAGTTCGAGCGGGCATATGACGCAGTTCGAGACGCCCAGCAGGCCGGCGTCGAGGCGGTCGTGCCGGGCGTCGAAGCCGGAGCCGTCGATCGCGTCGTCCGGGAGGTGATCGAAGAGCGAGGCTACGGGGACGCGTTTGCCCATCGGACCGGCCACGGCGTCGGCCTTGCGGTTCACGAATCGCCCTACCTCGTCGACGGCAACACACGAACGCTCGAACCCGGTATGGTCGCGAGCGTCGAACCCGGAATCTACGTGGCGGGCGAGTTCGGGATCCGGATCGAGGACCTCGTAGTCGTCACCGAGAGGCTGTGAGCGCCTCAACGACTCCTCACGCACCTGGAAACCGCTATCGGACTGATCGGTGATCCGGTCGCCGAGTCGGTGATTCTCGATTTCGCGTCGTCGAAGCGGCCTTTGGCGCTCGATATTCAGTACTTGGTGCTCGGCGCTCGGTGCTCGTCGTCCGACTCCTGACCCGTGAACGACCCCAAAAGGGAAGAACTCGGTATCGGTGCTGTGGTCGATCAGTCGCTACGGATCATCACGTCGGTCGCTTTGATTACCGCATCGACGGAATCGCCTTCCGAGAGGCCGAGTCGGTCGACCGATCCGCTCGTGATGACCGCCGCGACGGTCTTCCCCACCCTCGGTCTCGACGGTTACTTCCGCGGTCGGGCCGCTGGTTTCGATAGCCGTCACTTCGCCGGTCAGTCGGTTGCGCGCGCTGAGTGCCATGCGACCGGTTACGCGAGCGCCGCGACGAAAGAGGGTTCGGTTTCGTTACATGCTCCGGCCGCCAGCGTTCCCGGTTCGGCGATCGCGTGTCGTCACTCCGAGCGTGGCTTTCGCGCCTCTAGCGAGAACGTAAGCGGGAATGGTTCGTCGGGAAACTCGAAGAAACCGTCCTCTCGTTCTCGCATCCCGGCGAACTGCTCGAAGCAGGCAAACGGGTGCTCGTAGAGGTACTCGATTCGTAGTCCGGCATCGATCAGCGCGGTCACGATCTCGCCCGTGGTGTGGGGCCACTCGTAAGTCGTCGCGTGTTCGACTGCGGCGTCCGGGTCGGCATACGTTCCTTCCTCGTCGAATTCGATCGGACCGTCGCCGAGGTACGGCCAGGCCGATCCCAGACGCCAGTGTCGAGACGAAGGTCCATCAGCGCGTGGCTCACTGGGTGGATCTCCGCAATATAAAACCGTCCACCCGGCTGGACGAACGCCGCGACCACCTCCGCCCACGCCTCGACATCGGGCAGCCAGCCGAGCACGCCATAGGAGGTGAACACGAGGTCGAACGTTCCGTGTGCGTCGGCGAGTCGCTCGGGGAGGTCGTAGACGTCGGTGGCGAGGAATCGAGCGCGACCCGTGAGATCGGCCTCGGCGGCGAGGTCGCGAGCGGCTTCGATCGCCGTGTCGGAAAAGTCGACTCCAGCCACGTCCGCCCCCTCGCGTGCCCACGAGAGCGAGTCGAGCCCGAAGTGACACTGGAGGTGAAGCATCGAGCACCCCTCGACGTTGCCGATCGCCTCGCATTCGAGCGGGCGGAGCGTCGACTCGCCGTCGAGAAACGCCTCGACATCGTAGAAGTTAGTTCCGGGGTGAATCCTGGCCAGTTCCTCCCAGTGCTCGCGATTGCGCCGGCGGTACTCGTCCATCCATCGTGGTTCGCGTCGGCAGGCATACTCGCTTCGATACAGCGGAGAACGACGACCGATGGTTCGTCTTCGGGAGCATCGTCGCCGTCGCACAACGGTTTTGTCCGTCGAACGCCGACCGGTGTTCGTGCCAGGGGGAGTCATCGTCGCCGGCGGCCGCTCGACCCGCTTCGGCGAGCGGGACAAGGCCGTTGCCGATCTCGCCGGCGTGCCCATGATCCGCCGGGTCGCGGACCGACTCTCAGGCGTCGTCGACCGGCTCGTCGTCAACTGCCGGGCGGACCAGCGCGCGGCGATCGACGACGCCCTGTCGGGGTACGACGCGCCCGTCGGGTTCGCGATCGACGACGACCCCGACCAGGGGCCGATGGCGGGCATCGGCCAGGGGCTTAGCCGAGTCGATGCTGATGCGTACGCTTTCGTCGTCGCGTGTGACATGCCGCTGGTCGATCCGGATTTCGTTGCCTACCTGTTCGAGCGGGCCGCCGGCCGCGACGGCGCGGTAGCCCAGCTCGATGATAAGTGGTTCCAAACGACCCACGCCGTCTACCGTGCAGGCCCGATGGCCGCGGCCTGTGAGGCGGCGCTCGCTCGTGACGACCGGAAGATCATGGCACCCCTTGGGGACCTCAACTACGCCGTCGTCGACGAAGCGGAAGTACAGGAGCACGCCGCGCTCGGTCCCGAAGTTTTCGAGAACATAAATACCGAAGCCGAACTCGAAGCGGTCGCCGAGCGGTTCTTCTGAGCTATGAAAGTCGTGCTTAGTCAGGAAATTTGTCGTAGAGAGCCGCCAGGACCGCTTCGGAAGCCCCCGGACGGTCCGGGCTACCCGCGACTCGCTGCGCTCCTCGGCTCGTTCGCGCTGCTCACTCACCTGCGGTGCTTGCGTCGTCGGGGTTCGCCGACCTACGGGAGAGCGAAGCTCTCCCGAGTTCACGGGCGCTTCGCGCCTGTGACCGCCTGGCCCCTTCCAGTCCCACCCATAGCGGTTTCTATCGGTCTCCCTTGATTAACTGAACGCCGCCCGCGATGCTCAGCGCATCCGCAGCGACGGATCAGCATATCGATCACAGCCCGAACATTCGTCCACCTTTCAGTTTACCGATCGACTGGATAGCACGTGTAGGGCGCGCTCGTGTCAGTTCGGGTCAACTAATCCTTCTCGAAATAGAACGGGGACAGCAACGAGTAACGTCAGCAGTATTCCAGCCCCAATAATGGCGAGGAAAACGGCTGTTCGGCCCTGAGTTGCGACGTAGCTGTACGCCAAAGCCACGGTTGCTATAGCTGAAATGCCAGCGAGTGCCAACTGGCGAAGTTCTGAGGATTCGTCAAAGGGAGGGCCCATCGTGAAAGCTCATTCATAGGTATAGCACAAGTACGTCCGGGTCATATCAGGCGAACTTTATTTTAACGGAGTTCGGCCATCTGATCCCATCGAACGTATCAATACTGTTCCGCGTGGCTATATTTCGAAAAGAGAGCGTTCGATCACTTCAGTCGTTCCTGGAGGAAAGAGGGGTGAGCCGCCGTTACGCCCGGAACCTCAAGGATTCGATCGGAGATGATCTCGCCGACGGCGTTTCCATCGGCTCCCTTGACTTCGGCCATCAGCATGTGATCACCGCTCGACGTGTATAGCGTCTCGACTTCCTCTAACTCCTTGAGCCGGCGGGTGGCGTCGACGTACCGTTCGCTCTCGACGTCGATACCGACCATGGCGATCGACCGACTGGAGAGTTTCTTCGGGTCGACCTCCGCCGAGTAGCCGACGATCACGCCGTCGCCTTCCAGCTTGTCGATGTATTTTCTCACTGTCGGCTTCGAGACGCCGGCACGCATCGCGATCTCGGCGTACGACGCTTGGGCGTTTTCCTCGAGAACCGAGAGGATGCGGTCCTCCGTCGACTGAGTGCTCATATAGTATATTTCATTTCCATGGAAAAATATCTTCCGAATCGAAAAGTGTGTCGAGTCGAAACGTAGGTTACTCGCTCGACGCTCGTCTCGACCGCTTCGCCTCGGCGGCGTTTCGGTGGCGTCTCAGCAGCGTTTCGACGACGTTTCAACGGCGCTTCAGCGGTGTTTCGCGACCAGTTCGTCGGCACTGCGTTCCCACTCGTAGTCGGCGTCAAAGTACCGCTCGGCGAGGGGGTCGTCGGGCATCTGCCCTTGTGAGACCTTCTCCTGGCCGTAGGAGTGACGATCCTCCTCGACGTAGAATCGCCCGGTAAGGACGGTACCATCGTGCAGCACGTTTTCGGTCTCGTGCATCATCTCCGCCGCCTCCCGACGGTCGTGGATGTCGAAGTCGTAGTCGTCGGAATCCTGGACGTCGATGTAGGGGACGTACTGTTTTGCGTCCTTGTTCCAGGTCGGACACTGGGTCAGGAAGTCGATGTGGGCGAACCCGTCGTGTTCGATCGCCTCGGTGAGGATCTCGCCGGCCTGCCGGGGGTTCACCGCTGCGGTCCGGGCGATGTAGGATGCCCCCGACGTGAGCGCGAGCGACAGCGGCCGGACGGGGTCTTTGGCCGACCCCTGTGGCTGGGTCTTCGATTTGTGACCCTTCGGGCTGGTCGGGGAGGTCTGGCCCTTCGTGAGCCCGAAGATTTCGTTGTTGAAGACGATGTAGGTCATGTCGTGGTTCTCGCGGGCGGTGTGCACGAAGTGGTTGCCCCCGATGCCGTAGCCGTCGCCGTCGCCACCGGCGGCGATCACCGACAGGCCGGGGTTCGCGAGTTTCGCCGCCCGGGCAATGGGTAACGATCGCCCGTGAATCGAGTGATAGCCATAGGAATCGAAGTAGCTATTGAGCTTTCCCGAACAGCCGATGCCGGTCACTAACAGTACCTCGTCGGGTGTCAGACCCACTTCGGGCATCGCCTGCTTCAAGGCCTTGAGAACGCCGAAGTCCCCACAGCCCGGACACCACGTCGCCTGGGGCTCGATCCCCGGAGTGAAGTCGTCCCGTCCTAGCTCCGCTTCCTCGCCGATCGCGCTGAATGCACTCTTGCTCATTGTCGTGTGATGGTGGTGTTTTCGTATGATTTCGTGTACCGCGTTTCGCGTGTCGTATACCTTACGCCGATCCGTCGGTTCGTTGCGTTCGTCGGTCGTTCTCCTGTTACCGTTAGTCCCCGACCGCCGGTTCGATCCGCGTGCCCGTACTCGGCGCGCCCTCGCCGCCGTTCATCTGGATTTCGAAGCCCTCGGTGATCTCGGCGGGCTCGAAGGGGTTGCCGTTGTACTTGAGCAGGCTCGATAGCCTCTCGCCGAACCTCCCCAACTCCTTCTGGGTGAGCCCGCGGAACTGTGCGGAGGCGTTCATCTCGACGACGAGGCACTCCTCGACCGATTCTAAGAAGTCGGTGACTTCCTTCTTTGGGTACGGCATGAGGTCGCTCACGCCGAAGGCCTTGACGGAGTGTCCATTAGCGTTGAGCCGATCGACCGCTTCCTCGACGGTTCCCTGCTGGCTGCCCCACGTCATGATGCCGTACTCGGCGTCTTCGGGACCGTAGGCCGTCTGGTGGGCCGGTTCTGCCTCGTCGAGTTCCTCGCGGATGGCCTCGAGTTTGCGCATTCGTCGGTCCATCTGGAAGACCCGGTTGGCGGGGTCCTCCTCGATGTGGCCCTGGGGGGTGTGTTCGTTGCCCGTCGCGAGGAAGCGCCCGCCCTTCTGACCGGGCACCGATCGCGGGCTCACGCCCCGCTCGCCCATCTCGCCCTCGGGATCATGCTGGAAGCGGTTGAAGATACCCGACTCGTGGTGGGCGGCTTCTGCGATCTCCTCTTCGGAAAGCACGCTACCGGGGTCGGCGTCGGGCTCGCGGTCGAACAGCGATTCGCGGATGTTCGTGATCTCGCCGGTGAGTTTCTGATCGACGACGACGATCGTCGGGATCTGGTACTCGTAGGCGATGTGGAAGGCGTCTCTGGTCTGTTCGTAACACTCTTCGACCGTGCTCGGCGCGAACACCACCCGATTCGAGTCGCCCTGGCTCGTATAGAGGACGTGTTCGAGATCGCCCTGCTCGGGTTTCGTGGGCATCCCGGTCGATGGGCCGGCGCGCATCGCCTCGATGAGGACGATCGGCGTCTCGGTCATCTCCGCCAATCCGAGGGGTTCTGACATGAGCGCGAACCCGCCACCCGACGAGCCGGACATCGCCTTGACGCCGGTGTGTGAGGCCCCGATCGCGAGCGAGGCGGCGGCGATCTCGTCTTCGACCTGCTCGGCGACCCCGCCGAACTCCGGCAGGTTCTGGGACATGATCGTGAAGACGTCGGTCCAAGGGGTCATCGGGTACCCCGAAATGAACCGACAGCCCGCGTCGAGTGCCCCGTAGGCAACGGCGTGGCTCCCGCCCATGAGCACCTGGTCTTTGTCCTCGCCCTCGCCTTTGTCCCCGCCCGCTTCGCTCGGTTCGGGAATCCCCAGGTCGTGGGTAAAGTCCATCTCTGCGACCTGCTCGTAGGCTGTTTCGAGAACGGTGAGGTTCGATTCCAGGATGTCGTCTGACATCCGGTCGCTCATGAGCTGTTCGACCGGTTCAGTGTCCATCCCGAGCAGGGCCGCGGTCGCCCCCACGCCGGCGGTGTTGCGCATGATCTCCCGGCCGTGCTCGCGCGCGATCTCCCGGAGGTTAAGCGGATAGACGTGCCAGCCTTCCTCCTCGGCGCGTTCTTCTAACTCCAACTCGGCGAGGTCGTCGTCGTCCAGCATCCCCTCGTCGTAGACGATGACGCCGCCCTCGCGGAGGTCGTCCAAGTTCTCCGAGAGCGGTTTGAGTTCCTCCTCGCCATAATAGGCCGGCTGGTTCTCCCGAGGGTTGCGCGCGAACGAATCACCGAGCGCCAGCAGGAAGTTATAGCCGTCCCCGCGGGATTTGACCTCCTCGGGCCCCGCGCGGACCTCGAAGTAGGTGTGCCCGCCGCGGATCCGGGAGGGGTAATGCCGGTGACAGAAGACATGTAGCCCCATGCGCATGAGCGCCTTCTCGAAGGCCTGCCCGGTCGAGTCCATCCCGTCCCCCGACCCCCCTGCGAGCCGCCAGATGAGTTCCGTGTTTGTCATTGGAAAGATCACCCGGTCTCCGTTCGACCGTGTACGAGCGGCTTCGCTACCGGGCGACTAAAGGGTTTGGTACACGTCCGCATGGATTAATTATGAGGGTATCCCTCCGACCCTTCCGTCTGCCATAAAATATCATTATATGAAGGGGCTCGATCCCGGGGACGCTCGCCGATCAGGGCCACTCGTCGCCATCGATGGCTTCGATCTGGTCGGCATCGTGGCCGAACAGCACTGTCGCGTCGTGGCGTCGTTCGAGGTCTTTGAGCTGCCAGAGACTCTCGGCCCAGGCCTGCGACCCCCACAGCAGGCTCGTCCCCATCGACTGTTCGTTCGCGTAATTGGTCTCGAAGAAGACCTCGTCGCCGGCGATCAACAGCGGTGTCTCCGTGTGGACGAGCGCGCCTAACAGTCCCGGCGTGTGGCCCGGGAGGTGGAGCAGTTCGATCCCCTCGGCTAGCTGGCGCTCGTCGTGGACGACCTGCCAGTTCAGGTCGCGATCGAAGTCGGCGGGCACGTACGCGATCGATCCCTCGTCGCTTTTGGCGCTGTAGTAGGCGAACTTCAGTTCTTCCTCGTGGACGTAGATCGGGGTGTCGGTTCCCTCGAAGTGATAGAGCCCGCCGGCGTGATCGAGATGCAGGTGGCTCTGGACGACGGCGTCGATGTCGTCGAGCCCGTAGCCCGCCTCGTCGAGGTCGTCGGCCAAATCGTGCTCGTCGGCGTCGACGTGGGCGAAGGCCTCGTACAGCGGATCGGGCCAGTACGTCGCGGCGTCGGGATGAGAACCGGAATCCCAGAGCACGGTCGTCTCGGGGGTGTCGATCACGAGGTTCCAGACGGCGTATGGAACGTACTCGAAGTCGGGGTTCGGGTCGCTGTCGGTCGCGACGGTGGTACCGT
Organism: Halobacteriales archaeon QS_8_65_32; assembly: GCA_003022925.1. GTDB lineage: Archaea > Halobacteriota > Halobacteria > Halobacteriales > Halococcaceae > PXQR01. The sequence goes on from PXRY01000058.1 coordinate 24,201, forward strand.
CGACCGCGAAGTTCTTGTCGGCGTGGATGCGGCCGCGATCCAGCACGTGGACGTCGATATCCGCCATGGGACTTCTTCGATCGGTGGGGTCATAACTTTCCGCCGAGTTGTCGTGGTCGTGTTGATTTTAGCAGCTTTAGAGGAGAGCCGCCGCGACCGTTTCGAAAGCCCCCGAGCGCTCGGCGACGGTGGGCGAAGCAAGCACCGCAGGAGCGACCGGAGGGAGCGACGAGGAGCGTGGTTCGAGAGAGCGAAGCTCTCTCGTTCATCACAAAAGACGCTTTGCGTCTTTTGAACGACAGCGAGTCGCGGGTAGTCGTTCGAGAGAGCGAAGCTCTCTCGTGATGACGGGAGAACGGAGTTCTCCCGAACCACACGAGATTCTTCGAGTCCCGCGGACCATGCGAACGGGCCTCCGGCCCGTGATCAGAAGCCGAGCGTGTCGGGGGCTTCCGAAACGGTCTTGATGATTCTCTTCCTGAAAGCTGCCACACGAAACACGGCCGGACGGTGGCCGGGAGTCAAGTGCGTTGGCGTCGAAGCCCGGTTTCGATGAACGGCGTTGTCGACATCGCCTGTCCCGCGTGTAGGGAAACGACAAACGTTTGGAAGGTCGCCCTCGGCGAGTATCGCTGTGCGGCGTGTGGCCGGGAGTTCACCTCCGAGGACGTCCTCCCCGGCTGAGAGCCGTGAGGGTCGAACGTGAGAAACGAACGCCGACGGTCCCCGCCGGCACACCGAAGGCTCCCCGACCCGACCGCCCAGCATGGCCGAGTACGGCAAGGTCGACGGCGACTTCTTAGAACGGGTAGTCTATCCTCGGCTCGGTGCCGATCGCGAGGAGGTACGGCTGGGGCCGACACACGGCGTCGACTTCGGCGTCGTCGATGTCGGCGGGCGGGCGCTCGTCGTCGCGACCGATCCCCTGTCGGTGCTCCCCCAACTGGGCTTCGAGCGGGCCGCGCGGTTCGCGCTCGACATCGTGCTCGCGGACGTCGCGGTCTCAGGGCTCGCCCCCCGATACCTCTCGATGAACTTCACCCTCCCGCCCGGGATGACCGACGAGGAATTCGAGCAGGTCTGGACGGCGATCGACGCCGAGGCGAGCGACCTCGGCCTGAGCGTCGTAACCGGCCATACCGCCCGCTACGAGGGGTGTACGTACCCCTGGATCGGCGGGGCGACGGCCTTTGCGACCGGCGCGTTCGATGCGGTGATCCGACCCGACGGCGCTCGACCCGGGGACAAGGTAGTCGTCTCGACGGGACCGGGTGTCGAGGCAGTGGGATTATTGACCACGCTGTTCGGCGACCGGATGGACCTCCCCGCCGAGACGATCGACACCGCGCGCGACCGCCTCGCCGAGACCGATACCGTCCGGGACGCGTTGACGGCTGCGGCGGTAAGCGAAACGAGCGAGACAAGCGAAACGGACGGGACCGGCGGAACGGACGGGATGAACGGGTCGAACGAAACGGGCGGGACGAATGGGACGAACGGGGTAACGGCGATACACGACGCGACCGAGTGCGGGCTTCAGGGCGCGCTTTGTGAGATGGCGGCGAGCAGCGAAACGCGCTTCGAGGTCGAGCGCGGGAAAGCCCCGCTGCGGCCGGGCGTCGAAACGGTCTGTTCGCATCTCGGCATCGATCCCTGGCAGGTGACGAGTTCGGGCACGCTCGCCATCACCGCGCCGCCGGATACGTGCGAGGCGATCGTCGGCGCGCTCGAAGACCGGGGGACAGCAGCGGCGATCGTCGGCCGAGTGGTGGAGGGTTCGGGCATGGCGCTCGACGGCGAGGACGTCTCACACCCGCGCGTCGACCCTTCCTGGGATGTCTACGCCGAGTACGCGAACGGGGGTTGATCGAGCCGACGACGGGAGGCCGAAATTCGAGCGCAGCGAGGCCGCGATCAACCGAGCAGTCTCGTGGTATAGAGGCCGTCAACGTCGAGTTCCCCGCGCGTGATCGAGTCGCCGTCGAGGTCGGTGAGGATGCCCTCGTGCGTGAGCCACGAGACGAACGCGTCCCAGCGTTCGCGGTCCATTACGCCCCACTCGCCCTCGGCAGTGAGGTAGGCGTCGGCGATCCGGCGCTGGCTCTCTTCGACGAATCCCTCGTCGTCGAACTCGACCGCCGCGGCCTCGATCAGCGCGCGGGCCCCGCCGTCGGGGTCGTCGGCTGCCTCGCGATACCCCCGGGCGCTCGCGTCGAGGAACGTCGAGAGCGCGTCGGCGCGTTCGGCGATCGTGTCGGGGTGAGCGAGGACGGTCGGCGTGTAGCCGTAGGGAACGTTGTATTCCGCCAGGCCGAAGCCCGTCAGGTCGATGCCTGCGCGTCCTGCCTGTAGGCCCTCCCAGGGCATGAACACCCAGGTCGCGTCGGCGTCGCCGTCCATGAGGGTGTTCAGGATGCCGAGTTTCGGCGGCGTGACGACCTCGACGTCGCCGTCGCCGCCGTCGTTTCTGATCATCTGCCGGACAATGTCCTCTTCGAAGCGGGCGTCGTAGGAGGCGTACGTCTTCCCGTCCAGGTCCCGGGGTCGGTCGATTCCGCTCTCGGCGAGGGTGGCGATTGCACTCGTATCGCGCTGGCAGACCGCAGCGACCGCCACGAGCGAGGCGTACTCGGGGTGGGTGTGGTAGCTGATGACGCTCTCGGAGGGGGCGATCGCGAGCGTGCTCTCGCCGCGGGCGACGCGTTTGGCGGGCGTGGTTTCGTAGTCGTCGGCGGCCGGCGAGACGAACTCGACGTCGAGACCGGCGTCGTCGTAGTACCCTCGCGATCGGGCGGCGTAGAAGCCGCTGTGGTTCGTGTTCGGCGTCCAGTCGAGCGCGAGCGATATCGAGGCCATGTGCGGACAGGTTGGGAGGGGATAACAAATGCGTATCGCTGACTGTGGTATACTACTCGGCAGTTGGATGAGAGCGAGTCGCCGAGACCTCTTAGGAAGCCCCCAGGCGGTCGACTCTCGCGGCTCGTTGCGCGCTTCACTCGCTCACTGCGTTCGCTCGCTCCAGTGCTTACGTCGCTGGGGCCGAACCGAGCGGTCGGCCCCTTCCAGTCCCACCCGAGACGGCTCTTTGCCGGTCCTTGCCGTTCAACTACGTGCCACCTATCGCCTCGGCGAAGGGCTTTGCCATCCCGCAGCCAACGAGAGATCGGATGAAGCGAGCGGCGTGTATCGTATCGGTTGTCTGTCTGGTCGTTCTCGGCGGGTGTAGCGGGTTCGCCGCCGGACCCGGGCCCGGACCGGGAGCGGGCGGTCCCCAGGGCGACCGGAGCAACGGCGGCGGTGGCGGCGGAACTGACCGGAGCGAGCCGGCTGCGAACGTGACGCCCGCACCGGTCCCGGCGGTCGAGAAAGACCGGGCTCTCGCGCCGGGGCTCGACGAAGCGGGCGTCACGAACGCCAGCACGCTCGCCGCCGCCCACGAAGCGGCCCTCCGGGAGACGTAATATACCGTCCGGACGAACCGAATACGGACGCGAACGGGACGCTTCGCCAGCGGGTGCGTGCTACGGTGCGGGTCGGCCCGAACGGGAGCTACAACGCACGCTACGAGTTCGCGCAGCGACCGTCGTGGCAGGCGACCGGCGGCCCTGCCGTAGTGCGGATCGGCTACTTCGCCGGCGACGGCCAAGCGATTCAGGCCGTGGCCCTCGCCAATGGGACGACGCAGTATGAGGTTCTCCCGGCGGAACTTGCCGCCTCGATCCGTCGCTCGCTCGCGGGCCGGGGCGAGCGGTACGAACGACTGCTGACGGGTGCGAAGACGCGCGTCGCCAGCCGGACGACGCGAGGTGACACCCGGCTGTTCGGCGCCGAGGCGACGGACGTGATGGTCGGATACTTCGGCTCGGCGGGCCCGCGCGGCGACCCGCGCGACGCGACGCTGTCGTTGCTCGTCGACGAGCGAGGACTGGTCCGTCGCCACTGGCTGACCTACGCCGCGAGCACCGAGACGAACGCGACGGTACGGACGACCGAAACGGTTCGGTACTCGGACGTCGGGGAGACGACGGTAGAACGCCCGCCGTGGTACGACGCGGCCCGCCAGGTAATGAACCGCTCGGTAGAGAGCAATGGGACGAACCGGACGACCGGAGCGAACCGGACGAGTGGAACGGACGACACCGAGAGCGGACGAGAGAGCAGGACGGAGGCGGGTACCAAGTCGTCGGGAACCGAACCGGTGAGTGCCGAATCAGCGAGTACCGACTCGGTACAGGGGCGGTCGCCAGGCGCAGCCGACCGCGATACCGGTCCGGCCGGACGCGGCGCGGCCCTTAGAGGGTGGTTCTCGATGGCGGTGTTTAGTTGACCGATGAAGACCGACGGGAACCGGTTCGGGCGGGACTGGAAGGGGCCGGGCGTTCACGGGCGCTTCGCGTCCGTAAGCTCGGGAGAGCGAATTGGTTCGAAAGACGCCGTAGGCGTCTTTTGTTATCTCGCGAAGCTTCGCTCCGCGATGAGTCCACAGGAGCGTTGCTCCTGTGAGATGCCGAGAGGCGTGAAGCGTCTCTCGTAGCACTCTCCCGTAGGTCGGCGACGGCGGGCGACATAAGGACCGCAGGTGAGCGCAGCGAACCGAGGAGCGTGGTTCGAGAGAGCGAAGCTCTCTCGTCATCTGCTCGCGGGCCGCAGGCCCGCTCGCATGGTCCGTGGGACCTCCGGTCCACGCTCATTGCGGGAAATCTTCGATTCCCCGCTTGCAGCAAAAACGCTCTGCGTTTTTGCCACATCACAAAATCTTTTGAACGACAGCGAGCCCCCCGAGCCGACCGCTCGGGGGCTTCCAAAACGATCTCGGCAGCTCTTTTCCCGAAAGCTGTTAGATTACCCTCTCGATCCGGCGAAGAGCTTTGAGCGCGCGGGGCCAACAAACAAGCCAATGCGGCGACGGCTCCTCCCGATAGGATCGGCCTCGGTGCGAGTGCTGGTGCTCGTCGTCCTCGTCGCCCTGGCGGGCTGTAGCGGCTTCGCGGGCGGCGGGGCGAGTACCGACGGCGCGAGCGATAGGGGGCCAGCAAGCGGCGACGGGAGCGGCGAAGGCGAGGGAGCGAGGTCGGGGGCGGAAGCCGGAACCACTAGCGACCCCGGGAGCGAAGCGGCCGGATCGGTGACGCCCGTGCCGGTCCCGGCGGTCCAGAGGACCGAGACGCCCGCCCCGCGGGTCGCGCCGGGGCTCTCGGCGACCGGGGTTACGAACGCGAGCGCGCTCGCCGCCGCCCACGGCGCTCGTTTAGCGAACACGAGTTACACGATGGTTCGAAACGTGACGTACCTGGCGGCGAACGGCACGAAACTCACCGAACGCCGGAGCGTAAGTGAGGTGGGGACGGACGGGCGCTTCGCCGTTCGGCGGACCCGGGAGGGCGTCCGTGGCCCGGCACGCGAGGCGCTCTGGTCGAACGGAACGGCGCTGTTCGAAGCGCGGACGGACACCGAGGGGACGACGGCCTACCGGCGGGCGGCCCCCGAGGTAGCCGAACGGCGACGAGCGCTCGTGACCGACGCGGGAAGCTGGCAGATCGAACGGGTCTTTACCGTCGCGGAGGCACGCGTCGTCGACCGAACCGAACGAAGCGGCACGACCGTCTACCGCCTCGAATCGCCGGTCGCGCAGCTGCCGAACGCGAACGCGAGCGACGTCAGCGCGTCGGTCCACGTCGAAGCGGCTGTGACGGAGGGAGGACTCGTCCGCGAGTACGCCTTCAGACAGACGTTCAGCGGCGATTCGAGCGGTGCGGCGAGCGTCGTCGTCGCGACACGCTACACCGATATCGGTGAGACGACCGTTTCCCGCCCACCGTGGTACGACGAGGCGCTCGCCGTAACGAACGGCTCCGGGACGAACGACTCCGCAGTGAATCGCTCCGGGGCGGACGGCTCCGCGACGACCGCGACCGGCGGGACGGCCACGAACGGAACCGCGACGAGCGGTGCCGAGATCGACGGAACCGCAACGGACGAAACCGAGACGAGCAAACCCGGAGCAAGCGGAAGTGAGGCAAGCGGAGCGATCGAAAGAACGGAAGCGAACGCCGCGACGAGCGGTTCGGGTGGATCGGACGGATCGGTCGCGTCGAGCGCGGAGCGATGGTAGCCGACGGTTCGGAATTCCAGTCGTTCGGCGTCACAGCGCTGGTGCTCGTTTGTGTCGTTTTCGCCGGGTGTAGCGGGTTCGCCGGCAGCGGAGCCGACGCCGACGAGAGCGGGGTTGGCGGAAACGGCGTCGACGGAAGCGACGGGAGCGAACCGGCAGCGAACGTGACGCCCGCGCCGGTGCCCGGGACGGCCGGAACCGGGACGCCGGGCCCACGAGTCGCGCCGGGGCTCGCGACGACCGGGGTCACGGACGCGAGCGCGCTCGCCGCCGCCCACGGCGCGCGTCTGGCGAACGCGTCCGTGACGATCCGGCGGGTGACGACTTATCGGTACGGGAGCGGCGAGGTCGCCCGCCGGGAGATCCGGACAACGCGGGTCGGACCCGAGGGTGGGCTCCTCCGGATCGTCGAACACGAACGGCCTGTAGCGCGAGCGGCGACGGTACGAGCGACCACGGCGCGATCGGGCGGGACGCGAACAGTTGGGGCAGGGGCAGTCGAAGCGGCGAACGGGACGGAACGCGAGGTCGAACGCGACAGACGGCGGGACGTCGGCGGGAGGTCCGTCGTCCGGGAGGTCTCCTGGTTCGGGCCGAACCGGTCGGCCCGAGCGATCACGTACGCGAACGGGACGACGACCTACCGGGTCGGACTGCCCGAAACCCGCACGGGGAGCCGACGAGCGGTCGTCGCGAGCGAGGCACGGCGGATCGGGACGCTCGCCGCCGGGTTCGAGACGCGCGTGCGCCCGGTCGGGAACGGAAGGGCGGCGCGCTATCGCGTGACGTCGGTCGAGGAGTACGAGGGAAGCGGGGTCGAAGGGACAGGAGTGGGGGTGGGGTTCGTTCCCGACGGCGGCTTCGGGATGGTCGTCGACTCGCGGGGAGTCGTCCACGAATACCGCCTCGTCCGTCGTCTGGGCATCCAGCGGCGGGGTAAGCCGACCGAGATCGTCACACGCGTTCGCTACACTGACATCGGCGAGACGACCGTCTCCCGCCCACCGTGGTACGACGCGGCGCTCGAAGCGGCCGGTTCCTCGTCGGCTTCGAACCGCGCGACCAGCACGAACGGAGGAAAGTAGGACGAACCGGACTAGCGAGTCCGCGGAGGCCGGCGGGTCGAATCGGGCCGCGGGTCAATAGGGGGAAACGTACGCAGAGCATGGAAGCGTCTCGTACGCTTTTCGAGCGAATTACCGCGCGGGGAGAACGGTGTACAGAAGCGCCGCGACGGCCGTAATCACCCCGAGCGCGAGAAAGGCCTCGTCGAAGAAGCCGGCGTCCGCGAGCGCGCCGACGAACGTCGAACCGGTCGCGCCGATCAGGAAGAAACAGGTTCGGAGCAGGCCCCAGGCGGTACCTTGTAACTCCTCGGGCAACACGTCGACGACGTAGGCGTTCGTCACGGGGGCAATCGCGAGGCGAACGCCGAGCAGGGAAACGAGAACGGCAAGAACGGGTAGGCCTCCGACGAACGGCAGGGCGACCAGCGGGGGGATGCTCATGGCGGTGACGGCCACTAAGACGACTCGATCGCCGAAGCGGTCGGCCGCACGCCCGGCGCTCGACTGGGAGACGGCGGCACTGATGAACAGCAGTGCGTACAGTCCGGCGGCGGTCGTCCCGCTCAACCCCTTGGCGGCGACGAGGTACGCAGGCAGAAAGGCCGTCAGCCCCTGGAACGCGAAAAGCATGCAGGTCGCAGCACCGACCCCGACGGCGACCGGCCGGGTCGTAATCGCCGCGAGCACCGCGCGTGCACGCTCACGCCCCGATTCGCCTGCATCGGAATCGACGGCGCGACGCGGTATCGCGCGCCAGAGCGAAACCCCCGCGATCAGGAAAAAGGGCGCGAGCGAGGCGATCGCGAGCCGCCAGCCGAGCCGGTCGGCTAATAGGGTAACGGCCAGCGGAAAGGCCGCCGCGCCGAGGCTGCCCGCCCCTAGCATGACGCCGAAGGCGGCCCCGTCGTTGCGCGGGTAGACCGTCGAGAGCACCGTTGCCCGCGCCGGGCCGTACAGGCCGGTGCCGAGTCCGAACAGGGCGGCGGCGAGCAAGAACACGCCGAAAGCCGGCGCGAGGCCGAAGGCGACCATGCTTGCCGCGGTGACGGCGACGCTCGCGGCCAGCAGGCCGCGCTCGCCGATCCGATCGACCAGCACGCCGGCGGGAAACTGCATGAGCGCGTAGGTGATCCACGTCATCGAGATCGCGATGCCGACGGTCGCGTTGTCGATGCCGAACGCGGTCTTCAGTCGGGGGACGAGCGCGGGCACGGCGAAGCGCGCCCCGAGGATCAGTAGCCAGCCGATCGCGACCGAGCCGAGCACCCAGCCGCCGCCCTCGCGACGGAGCGCGCCGGCCGTCGGAATCGAGCGCGAGATCGTACGACGAACGACGTCCGAGCGCGTCACGGTCCACCGGCCGAACGCCGTCGGTACTGTAAGCCCTGTCGAATCGACCTCGATCGCCTCGGCGGTCGAGGTCCGTTCGGTCGCAGTCGATTCCGGCCGGCCTCGTCCCGATCGGCCTCGTCCCGGTCGGCTCCGGCGGTTCTCGGCGGACGTCGATCGGCCGTGATCGCCGGCCACGCGTTCGGTGAGCGTGCGTCCGGCGGTCACGAACCGTGGACGAAAGAACGGAAAGCGGCTCCCGAGACGGGTTGACTTCTCGGCGGGGGTCGGTCGTCAGCCGCTACTGCCGGTCGCGAGGGTTTCTAACGCGCCGGCGATCGTCTCCAAGACATCGTCTTCGTCGTCGATGCCGTGGCGGGCGGCGAGATATCGGGGATGGTTGTAGGTGACGAAGACGTCCCCGTCCTCTTCCCGGACGAGCAGCTTCTGGGGCAGGTCGATCGCGACCGAGCGACTCGCCTGCATCAGCGGCGTCCCCAACTCGGGGTTGCCGAAGATCAACACGGTCGTCGGCGGCAGCTCCATGTCCACCGACTCGGCGTTCGCCGCGTGATCGACCGTCGTCACGAGCGTGAGTGCGTCGTTGCCCTCGATGGCGCTCGTGATACGCTCGACGGTCGCGTCGAAGTCGTCGTCGCTTTCGGTCGTGACGAGTCCGGCCCCTTCCTCGACGCCGATATCGTCGTCGCCGTCTTCGTCGTCGCCACCCCCGTCGTTCCCGCCCTTTTCGCCGAACGCCTCGCCGTTCTTGCCGGCTCGTCGGCCATCCGCTGAGCTTGCTGGAGTTTCTCTTGGGTGCACCCAGCCAGCAGGCTCGCACCGACCGCGCTACCGAGCAGGAATCGTCCTCGGTCCATAGTACACCTATCCACGGCGCCGGGGAGCAAACGCGTTGATACGGTTCGTCGAACTGAACTGCCCGAAAGAATCCGACGACGGTGCCGGAATCGGGGTCGAGACCGGGATCCAGGTTCGCGACCTCGGATCGCTACGCGAACGAAGCTACGATGGCAGCGGACAGAGGCTCGCGGTGAGCACGGCTACCTCGTCGGAGTCGTTGCGCGCGCCGTGGGTCACGCCGCGCTCGTGGAGCACGACGCCGGGAGCCGTCACCGCTTCTTCCTCGCCGTCCTGGAGTACCGTCACGGTACCCTCGGTGACGTGAAAGACGTTCGTCGAGTCGTCGTGTTCGTGAGCGGAGAGTTCGGCTCCGGACCCGAGCGCGAAGACCTTGACCAGCACGTCGTCGGTCACGACGAACTCCTCGTCGACGACTTCACCCTCGCTTGCGTCGGGTACCGAATAGCGATCGAGCGTCATGGGTGTCCGGAGCACCGGCGAGCAGTTAGCGGTTGTGGCGACGAAACCAGCGGTAGGTGGTGTAGGGACGGAGACGAAGCGATCGGAGAACGCCAGTGGATGACCGATTGCACGGGCTGCGAACGGTATCGAGCACTCGAACAGCAAAGGGGGGAACGGAGAACTCGCATCGGATAGAAATCGATACCGCCCCGTCGCCGTCGGTCACGGCTGGTCGGCGGCGCACCTGGACATCCGTGTTCGGCGATCCCGACGATACACTCAAGAGGGAACCGTGACCTACG
>PXRY01000058.1:34351-55572 GCA_003022925.1 Halobacteriales archaeon QS_8_65_32
GTGCTGGCGACGCTTGTTTCGGCAGCGTGGTTCGTAACGGGGAGCACCGTCGTTGGTGTAGTAACGATCGCTGCTCTCATCGCGGTAATTAGCGCATTGCTGATACGCCTCGCGCGGCCCTTACCTTCGCGGTAACGCTCGTGCGCGACGACGCCGAAGAGCGTCGGTTCGAGCCCCCGAGGAGTGCGTTCGATCAGTCCCCGACCTTCCAACTGGGAGACGCCCTTGTAGACGGTCGACTTCGAGGCCGGAACGCGATCGACGAGTTCGTACCGCTCTGTGGGTTCGTCGAGGAGGGTCGCCAGCAGGTCCCCGCGTCGGTGTAAGAGGTCGATCAGTTCCGCGGCGTCGGTCATACCGTACCAGTTCGATCGCCGGCGACAAGTACGTTCACGCACCCGGGAGAGTCCGCAAAGTGCGGAATTTCCCGCCGGATACGTTGAATACTGAAGACGACCGTCGAGAGGTATGGACGGGACGTACGACGACACGCCGGCCGAGACGCTTTCACTTTCTGGGGGAAACGATCGAGTACCGCGACATCGACCTTGACCGCGATACTGACTCTGATCCCGGTTCCGGGGCCGATTCCGACCCGGATTCGAGGCGGGCGACGTAGTGCTATTCGTTCACGGCGCGCTCGTGAACGGCGACCTCTGGCGCGGCGTCGTGGGAAGACTAGCGGATCGATCGGCCGGTTCCGCTCGCCGGTGTCTCATGCCGACGCTTCCGCTCGGCGGGCACACCCGGGCAATGGACGCGAACGCCGATCTCACGCCGCCCGGATTAGCTCGTCTGCTTCGCAACTTTCTCGACGCCGTGGGAGCAGAGTGGGTGACGCTCGTTGGCAACGATACGGGTGGAGTGATCTGTCAGGTCTTTCTCGCGCGCTACCCCGAGCGGGTCTCGCGGCTCGTGCTCACGAACTGCGATGCCTTCGAGGACTTCCTGCCGCCCTCGCTGCGACCGCTACAGTACGGCGCTCGCGTGCCGGGGTTCACCGCCGTTCTCCTGCGATCGCTTCGGATCGGACTCGTCAGTCAGCTCGTGTTCGCGAGCGTTGCGAAGACCCCGATACCGCGCGCCGAACGCGAAGCGCATCTCCGAGGCGTGATCGGCGACGCGAGCGTTCGGCGCGACTTCCAGGCCGTGCTCCGCGGGATCTCCTCGCGGTACACGATCGAAGCGGCGAGGGAGTTCCCCGAGTTCGAGCGACCGGTCCTGCTCGTCTGGGCGGAAGACGACTTCTTCTTCCCGATGTCGTCCGCCGAGCGACTCGCGGGGGCCTTTCTCGACGCGCGGCTCGAACGGGTGGCCGACTCGCGGGCGTTCGTCCCGATCGACCGGCTAGGGCGACTGGCGGAGTCGATCGCCGCGTTCGTCGCAGGGACCGGAAGGAATGGGAGCGACGGGGGTGACCGGGTTCTCGGCGACGGCACGCGAACGGCGACGTGATCGGACGACCGAAAACGACGTGAACGAACCCGGCAAAACGACGGAACGATCGGCGCGAACGAGCGACGAACCGCTCGCTCGCCGCAAGCGTTGGATATAGCACGCTCGGCCTACTGTACCCGCTATGGAGTACGTAATGGTGCAAGGCGAGGAGATACCGGCGCTCGGCCTCGGTACGTGGCGGATGCGCGGCCCCGACTGCCGCGAGACGGTCGCCGATGCGCTCGATCTCGGCTACCAGCATATCGACACCGCCCAGGCCTACCGGAACGAACGCGAGGTCGGCGCGGCGATATCGGGGTCGGACGTCCCCCGCGAGGACCTCTTCGTGACCACGAAGCTCGACTGGTCGAATCGCGACCACGAGAGCGTTCTCGAATCGACGCGCGCGAGCCTGACGAAACTCCAGACGGAGTACGTCGATCTCCTCCTGATCCACCAGCCGAACCTCCGAACGCCCTTGGAAGAGACCCTTGGCGCGATGGACGAACTGTACGAGGAGGGCCTGATCCGCTATCTCGGCGTGAGCAACTTCTCCGTCGAGCAGTTCGATCGCGCCCGGCAGGTCGCGTCGGGCCCAGTGCTCACGAACCAGGTCCAGTACCACCCCTTCTGGGGCAAGCGCGAGCTGCTCGATTACTGCCAGATCCACGATCTCATGCTGACGGCCTATTCGCCGCTCGCCCACGGCGGAGCGGTTCGCGACGACATGCTACGGGACATCGGGGTTCGTCACGGCAAGTCCCCGGCCCAGGTCGCGCTGCGGTGGTTGGTCCAACAGGAAAACGTCGCGACGATCCCGAAATCGACGAGCCACGAGCACCTGGCGGACAACCTCGCGGTCTTCGACTTCGAGCTATCCGACCGGGAGATGGCGGCGATCCGGCGGCCATCCGCGGCGCGGACCGCGGCGAGTTTCGTCCGCGGCCGGCTGTCGTGGTAGGCACGTCGAAAAGTAGCCATTCGTTACGCTTCGAGGCGTTCGTCACGTCTCCGAACCGTCCCTACGCCACCGGATAACACAAGACCCGGGCGAGTGTAGGGGAGCAACATGGTATCCGAACTCGGCACGGGGGTCTGGTGGATCGACCTCGGCGGCGTGAACGCCTACCTGGTCGACGACCCCGGACGCGAAGCGGGCGACGACGAATCGGAGATAGACGGATCGCCCGAGGGCGGCCTCACGCTCGTCGACGCGGGCACCCCGCGGGACGCCAGCGCGATCTCGCGCGGGATCAGCGACGCGGGCTATTCCCCCGGGGACGTTACCCGGGTGCTCGTGACCCACTACGATGTCGATCACGTCGGCGGGCTGGCGGGGCTTCGCGGGCTCGACTGTCCGGTCTCGGTCGGGGCCGCCGACGCCGGCTTGCTGCAGGGCGAACACCCCAATTGGGCCAATCACAAGGGCGCACTCCAGTTCGTGACCGACCCGCTCGTTTCCGAGCCCGATCTGGAGATCAAGCCGATCGAGGACGGGGCCCGCATCGGTGGCTTCCGTGCGTATCACACGCCCGGCCACACCCCTGGACACGTCGCGTACGTCAACGAGGCGCGCTCGGCGGCGTTCCTCGGCGACTTGGTGCGCGAATCGAACGGGGAACTCCAGCCCTCGCCGTGGATCATCAGTTACGACACCGGCGAGGTCGCAAGCAGTGTCGCGGCACTCGCGAACCGCGCGGGCGAGTTCGAGGTCTGCGGGATGGGCCACGGCGTGCCGTTCGTCCGCGGCGGCTCCGATCGCCTGCGCGAGTGTGCACAGCGGGTCGCACAAGCGGAGTAAGCCGGGAGCCGTCGAGCGTCGAGCCAAAGGAAATCCCCACTTTTAGGAGGGACACGGCCGAACTCTTGCCATGGTCGAAGACGCCCTCCCGAGCGGCTGGCGGGAAGTAAACGACGCCGAACACGATTCGGGGAGGTACAACCCCCAGCCGATCAGCCGATACGAACACGGGGGAACCGGCGTCGGGATCAGGCTCACGCCGGCCGACCCAAACGCCGGCACCGGAAATGCGGGCGGCACCGGCGGGGAAGGTACGTACCAGGTGAGCGTCGGCGCGGACGGGTCGGGCGACCCGAGCGACATGACGGCCATCGGGGACGCCTCGGGCCACGGCGACGCGCTCGGCGTCGCACGCGAGTTCATGGGGACGTACAACGACCGCTGTATCGACGGCGGCGAGGAGTTCAAGAGCGTGGTCGGGGACGCCGCCGGATCGAACTGACCGACGGGCGAGCGCGAGGGTTCGACCCGAACGTCGACACGTCAACCTTGGACTCCGAGAAGCGAACACCGCCGGTCTTTAGCGGTTATTAAGATGGAATTTCGCTCGAAGGCAGGCGTCGCTTTGGCCGGCCATACCGGTTGTCCGCTATCGGCTCCGATCAGGCCCTGTCACTTCACGTTTCGAGCGCGCTGCGATACAGTACGTCCGCGGGCACGCTCCGAGCGCCAAAGCGTCGCTCGATGCGGCGTTGAACGAGGGCGCTGTACGTTGCAGTGAGGCCGGCGAGCAGGTAGGCGTCGTAGCCCCGTTCGAGGGCGTACCCATCGATCGGGCGATACACTGATCGGTGCTGAATCCAGCAAAGAAGACCGTCTCGACGCCGTTTGCCCAAAGGATCGTCCGCAGGTCGCTTCCCTCGAACGCATCGAAGGTGTACCGGCCCTCCACGACCGGATCGCCCTCGCAGTAGAGCCCCGGCGTGAACGCCGCACGCGGCGTGCTCTCGGTGAAGACCAGGCCGCGAGTCAGCGTCGCTAACCACCCCCGTTTGTTCTCCAGATCGATAACGAGGGGTGCGTGGACGACGAGAACGCCAGCGTCGCGCGCCGCTCGGACGGTATCGCGAGTCCGCTCAACCACGTCGTGCTTGGCGAGCGATCGGCGAACGAGTAGGTTGTAGGGCCCGGGATCGGTCCACTGTCGTTGGAACTCTACGAGGACGAGCGCCGTCCGATCGGGATCGAACTTCGGAGCCGCCCCGGCAGTCGGTTCGCTTACCATACGTGGGAGTGGGGTCTCAGAAATCATGAATCAGTCAGTCCAAACATGTGTAGTCGGTCCGCCGTCGTGTACCGGGAGAAAGGCTCCTATCGGTTCCCGTTCTATCGAAGTTCGTGCTCACCGAAACCGACGGCGACCCCCGATTCGAAGCCGAGGCCGAGAAAGCGCGGTGTTCGACCTGCTGGGACGCGCTCATACGCTCGCGATCTTACGGGTGCTCGCGCTCGACCCCGGTCCCTGGCGGTTCAACGACCTCCGGAGTCGTCTCGATGTCTCGCCGATGACGCTCTCGGAGCGGTTGGGCGAACTCGCCGACCTCGGCGTTCTCGATCGGCGATCGTACGACGAGATCCCGTCGCGGGTCGAGTACTCTCCGACTGCGAAGGGCAGAGCGCTTCGTCCGATCCTCGAAAGCGTCGTTGAGCGAATCGGGGAGTACAGCGGGTATGGAGAGCACGACGGGTACAACGAATAACGGCAATCTGACGGCGATCGAACGGCGATCAGGCGGCCAGTTCCTCGGCGACCGTCGCGGGTTCCAAGAGGGCGGGATCGACAACCAGATCGACCTGCCCGCGGACGAACTCCGGCACCGACTCGCGGGCGTAGACTACGGCTCGGAGATCGGGGTTCAGGTCTTTAGCGACCGGAATCGCCGTTGCCTGGCGCGCGTCGGTGAGCAGGAACAATGCGGCGTCGACGATGCCGGCGTCCGCCAAGGCATCGCGGTTCGCGACCCCCTCGACGCGCTCGACGGCCACCCCCTGATCGGCAAGCGCCGCGCCCAGCGAGTCGTCGTCGGGACCGGCGACGACGGCGGTTCGCGTCGCCCGGGCGGCGTCGGTGCTCGCATCAGCATCGGCAGCATTGTCGCCGGCGTCGGTATCGGTACTCGCTTCCGTCGTCGCGTCGGCGGCGTTCGCGTCAGTCTCGTCGTCCGTGGAGGTGTCAGTCATCGGTCGTAATCGTTCACTCGTACTCGATGGTCGCGGGCGGTTTGTGCGTCACGTCGTAGACCACACGGGCGACGTCGGGGTGGGCACCTGTAATCCGGCTTTGGATGCGCTGAAGGGTCTCCCAGGGCAGTTCCTGAGCACGGGCGGTCATGCCGTCGCGGCTCTCGACCGACCTGACGGCGACGATCCAGCCATGCACCCGGTTGTCGCCCTTCACGCCGGTTCCTTTGCCGATCACCGCGGCGAGTGCCTGCCAGGGGTCGTGCGCGTCGAGTTCCTCGCGCACGACCGTATCGGCCGCCCGCGCCACCTCTAATTTCTCCTCGGTGACTTCGCCTAAGACGCGCACGGCGAGGCCGGGACCCGGGAAGGGCATCCGTTCGGCGGTTACTTCGGCGAGATCGAGCGCGCGAGCTACCTCGCGGACCTCGTCCTTGTACAGATCGCGGACCGGTTCGATTATTCCCTCGAAGTCCATGACCTCGGGCAGGCCGCCGACGTTGTGGTGGGACTTGATGCCTCCTTCCGACTCGATCCGGTCGGGGTAGATCGTACCCTGAACGAGGTACTCCGCATCGACCGCACGGGCCTCGCGCTCGAACTCCCTAATGAACGCCTCACCGATCGCTTTTCGCTTTTCCTCGGGGTCGGTGACTCCTTCCAGGGCGTCGAGGAATCGCTCGCGGGCGTCGACGACCTCTAAGCTCTCCATGTATCCGAAGGTCGCTTCGATCTCGTCGGTCTCCTCGGCGCGCATCAATCCAGTGTCGACGTAGACGGGCGTCAGCCGATCGCCGATCGCCTCGTAGGCAAGCGCCGCGGTCACCGACGAGTCGACGCCACCTGACAGCGCGGTCACCGCATGGGCGTCGCCGACTTCCTCGCGGATCTCGGCAACGGCCTCCTCGACGAACTCCTCGGAGTCTCTCATAGGGTATCAGTGGGTTCTGCGGGTTCGGTGGGTTCGGCGGGTCCTCTGCTTCCGGGGCGTGATCGTAATCGACCTTCGTCGCTTGCCTCCCGATCGCCGTTCACCTCTCGATCGCCGCCATTACGTCCGAGTGCGGCGTCAATAAGACCGACGAAGGGCGGACTCGCTCGATCCGGTCGCGAGCGGAACTCCGGATGGAACTGCGTGCCGAGGAAATAGGGATGCTCGTCCCTCGGCAGTTCCAGAATCTCCATCCGCCGGCCCGACCGCCCGGAGAAGCGAAGTCCTGCGGCTTCTAAATCGTCGATATACTCGGGGTTCACCTCGTAGCGGTGGCGGTGGCGTTCGGTACAGGCGGTGCCGCCGTAGATCTCGCTCGCCAACGTCTCGGGATCGATCTCGGTCTCGTGAGCGCCCAGGCGCATCGTCCCGCCCATGTCCTCCTCGTCGTCCTGATCGGGTAACAACCCGATTACCGGGTGAGGAGTGCTCGAATCGATTTCGGCGGAATGTGCGTTCTCTAGATCGAGGACGTTGCGGGCGAACTCGACGACACCCAACTGGAACCCGAAGCAGAGTCCCAGGAAGGGGACGTTGCGCTCGCGGGCGTAGCGGGTCGCCGCGATCTTCCCGCCCGCGCCCCGGGAGCCGAAGCCCCCAGGAACGACGACGGCGCCGGCGTTCCGGAGGCGCGTCTCGTGGGCCTCGTCCATTCGGTCGGCGTCGACCCAACCGACCTCGACGTCGACGCCGCGATCGAGACCGGCGTGTTTCAGCGCCTCGTGGATAGAAATGTACGCGTCCTCCAAGGCGTATTTGCCAACGAGCGCGACGTCGACGCGGTCGGTGGTCTCACGGGTCACCAACTCGCGCCAGCGTTCGGTCCGCTCGCCGCGCGGGAGCGCCTCGTCGGCGAGTTCCAGCCGGTCGATCACGTACCGATCGAGGCCCTCGGCTTCGACCATCAGCGGGACGCGGTAGATGTCGGGAACGTCGGGGTTCGAGAAGACCGCCTCCGTAGGCACGTCACAGAAGAGCGCGATCTTCTCCTTCGTATCGGGATCGAGTTCCTCGGCGCTCCGGCCGACGAGGACGTCGGGTTGGAGACCGATCGAACGGAGTTCCTTGACGGAGTGCTGGGTAGGTTTGGTCTTCTGTTCGCCGTTTTTCGAATAGGGTACCAGGGTGACGTGGGTAAGCAATAGGTCCTCATCGGGCGTCTCGTGGACGAACTGGCGGATCGCTTCGAGAAAGGGCATCCCCTCGATATCCCCCACGGTACCGCCGACCTCGACGATACAGACGTCGGTGCCTTCGGCGGCCTCGCGCACGCGGCGTTTGATATCGTCGGTGATATGAGGAATGATCTGGACGGTATCACCGAGGTAGTCGCCTGCCCGTTCCTTCTCGATGACGTGCTTGTAGGCTTTCCCGGTCGTGACGTTGTGGTCGGCGGTCATGTCCGCGCCTAGGAAGCGCTCGTAGTTGCCGAGATCGAGATCGACTTCTGCGCCGTCCTTCAGGACGTAGACCTCCCCGTGCTGGTAGGGGTTCATCGTGCCGGCGTCGACGTTCAGATAGGGATCGATCTTCACCGCAGTAACCGAAAAGCCTGCATTGGCGAGCAGACGGCCGGCGCTCGCCGCCGTGATCCCCTTCCCGAGCCCGCTCATCACCCCCCCGGTGACGAAAATGAATTTGCGACCCAGCGAACGGTCGTAGTTAGTTCCCGTCGGCATGTCGTGCGTCTGGAGCGCCCCCGCAAAACCGTTTCGGAACACTGGGCGTTCGCTGGCCGCTCGCCCGACTCGGCTCAAGCCTTCCGTGCGCGGACGAGAAGGCTCCTCCCGTCGAGACACCGAAAGCCGAGCGACGCGAACGCTTTCGTTACCTCGGGTTCGGCGGGCGGGACGTACTCGGCATGCTCGACCGCGAAGCCGTGGCGCGAAAGCACTCCCCGGAGCGTTCGCTCGTCGAACCAGCAGGTGTGTTCATCGTTGCAGGTAACGTCGCCGAACAGCGCCTGCTTGAACCGGTGGAAGGCCCAGGGGTTCGGCGTCGTGAGCACGAACACGCCTCCCTCGAGGAGGTGTTCGTAACAGCGATCGAGCGATCGCGCACCCGACTCCACTCGCCGTGATCGTTCGTGAGGTCGGCCCAGCCGCGGAAGACGAGTGCGAGCGGCGTGCGCGTGAGGCGGGCGAGCGTAGCGGCGAAGGGCCCGTTGCCGATCGGTTCGTCGGCGACGAGCAGGTCGTAGTCTCCACTAATGACCCGCGAGACCCGCTCGCGGATCGGAACGTGAGAGATCACGTCGACCGCGTACGGTTCGCCGCTCGGAGAAGCTCCGACCGATTCGACCGCGCGAGCCAGTTGCGTCCCGTAGTCGGGACTTGAGAACAGTAGCGCAGCCCGGTGCATACCGAGCCGTGGCTTTATTTCAGTACTTGACGTTCCGCAAGAGGTCGGAACGAATCAAGACGGGTCGGGACGGCGAGGGGTGCACCCGTTCAGTGCAGGTGTTCGACGAGAAACGCCGTGACTCGTGTCCCGACGTTCGCGGTCTGACCGACGAAGAAGTGATCGGCTGGCATCGCCTCGACAGCGAACCTGCGCTCGCGCGCACGCTCCGCGACCGGCTCCCACTCGACTGTCGTATCGCGCTCGCCGTAGACGATCTGTACTGAGCACCCGATCCGATCGAGCGCCGAAACGGCGTCCCGGTCAATGTTGCGGTCGGTATCGGTGTCGCAGTCGGTGTCGAAGTCGCCACGGTCGGGCGCGAGCACGCTCACGGCATTCGGCGTTTTGGGCGCGGCTGTCGCGCTCGCCTCGCCAGCGGCGAGCAGCGCCGTCGTCGCGCCGAAACTGTAGCCGAACAGTCCGACCGCATCGTAGCGATCCGTCGCCCACCGGAGGGCGTTCCGGGTATCGAGACGCTCGCCGCAGCCCTCGTCCCAGGAACCGTAATCGAAGCGCAGACAGTCGACTCCCCGCTCGCAAAGCGCGTCGGAGACGGCCGTGAGCCGAGAATCGGATCGGGAGCCGCCGTGCTGTGGGTGGGGCGGGCAGGCCACGACGACGGCGTCGCCGTCGGCCGGTTCGTCGGCCGAATCGAGCGTGGCGCGAACGTCGCGCGCGCCGGGGAGGACGACCGGATCGGAGCTCGCGGTCACTGTTGCTCGTATGCGCGTGAGAACTTAAGGGTCCTCGGCCGCTAGGTACCCGCTATGGGAGTCCTCTCGCGAATGTCGTACGTCGTCCGGTCGAAGCTGAACGCGATCCTCAATCGGGCGGAGGACCCGAACGAGGCGCTCGATTACTCCTACGAGCAGCTACGTGACCAGCTGCAAGACGTCAAACAGGGGATCGCCGACCTCACTACTCAGAAAAAACGCCTGGAGATTCAAAAACGCCGGCTCGACGAGAACGTACAGAAACACAACGAGCAGGCCAGGGAGGCGATGACTCAGGATCGCGAGGACCTCGCGCGTCAGGCTTTGGAGAAGAAAAACAGCAAGCTCGATCAGGTCGAGGACTTAGAGACCCAGATCGCGGACCTCCAGGGAACCCAAGACCAGCTCGTCGAGAAGAAAAACACCCTCCAGAACCGGATCGAGGAGTTCCGCACGCAAAAGGAGACGATGAAAGCCCGGTATGAGGCCGCAGAAGCCAGTACCAAAGTCTCCGAAGCGATGACGGGCGCGGGCGACGAGATGGAGGACGTCGGCCGGTCGATCGAACGGGCGACCGAACAAACCGAGGACATGGAAGCCCGCGCCGAAGCGATGGACGAACTCGAAGAATCCGGCGCGTTCGAGGACGCCCTCTCGGATGAGGACCAACTCGATCGTGAACTCGACGCGCTGAGTTCCGATCGGGAGGTCGAAGCCGAACTCGACCAACTGCGCGGGGAGACGGGCGACGACGAGACGGCGACCGAAAGCGAGAGCGAAGCGGAGATCGAGACGACCGGCGACGGCGGGACAGCGGACGGCGGAGCGAGCGGCACGGGCGACGGCACCGGAGGCGGGGATCAGGAACCGGCCGACCCGGAGGTCGAAGCCGAACTCGAACAGTTGCGCGACGACGAGTCCCAGTAAGCAACGAGGAAAGCGGGTAGCGCGCACGGGTTGGATGTACGTGTGACAGCTGGGCGCGTACGAGCGCAGGGGTGCGCACGAGCGTCGATCACGATCATCTACGCTTTTCGATCCGCTCGTCGAGCGGGAGGGTAGCTCGACGAGGGTTAGGACTCGGGTTCGGGGAGCGCCGTTACCTCGAAGACGGCGACGGTGCCGCTGACCTCGTAGCCGACCGCCAGCAAGGGCGTCCCGGTCGGGCTATCGGCGGCAGCGACGAACTCGATACCTTCCGGTGCCCAGTCGCCGGCGCGGCCGGGATCGTCGTCCTCCGGGTCGGCCTCGGCATCGGCTGCCATGTCGTCGAACTCGACCGAGAAATCCCGGTTGACGACCGTCTGGATGCATTCGGGAGCTGTGGGCGTCGTCACGTCGTAGACGAATACGCCCGAGCAGCGCTCGATGCCGACGAACGCGAAGGTCCGATCTCCGACCCGACCGAGTTCGACCGATTCGGTTTGGGGCCGCTCTCGGTCGAGTTCTGGAGTCCTGCCGGGAACTGTTCGGCGTAGATCCGCTCGAAGTCGTTGCCGTTGTCGAAACACCAGGTCGAGACCGTCGTCGGCGACCTGCCAGACCGAAAACGAGCGCGCACCGAACGTATAGAGCTCCTCGAACTCCCCGTCGTCGTCGGGGTCGCCCAGCTGGTTCGTGACTTCCAAATTGCCCAGGTTCTTGAGGGCTTGGAGGTCAGCGACGCTCTCGACGAAGGGGTTTTCCAACAGGCGCGGGCGAAGGCGTCCTCGGCGAGGGTCAGATCGCTCACGGTAGCGACCTCGAAGTCACGGGCGTCGTCTTCGTTCGCCGTGAGCACGAACGTCTCCCTGGCGACCCCGTGGGTCGCGATCGCGTCGGGCTGGTAGAGTCCTCGAATCGGCCAGTTCTGGAGACTGATCGTATCGGACACTTCGCCGTCGTCGCCGTTGGCAGCGGCGAGGTCGGCGTCGCTGGTATCGAGTTCGTTGCCCGGGATCGAGAAGTCCTTCGACCCGAGCCCCGAGACGCCGGTGATCTCGGCGTTCGGTATATTGACGGTCGCGATCGCGTTGTTCTCCTGCAAGCTGACGAACGCGGTTCCGGAATCGGGCGTGACGGTGACGTACTCGGGTTCGAAGTCCGTCGAGGGCTTCGGGTCGTCGTCCTCGGCGCTCGCGCCGTGACTCTGACTCCTTCCTCGCGAAGGCTCTCTACGTCGTCGTCGAACGCCTCGAACGAGAGGGTTTCGGCGGTCGCCGCCTCGGGACCCTCGCGCACGTCGATGACGCTCACCGACCCCCATCGGGTCGGTTCGCTCGCCGGCCGGTTCGTCGAAGTTCGGTTCGCCCTCGTTGGCAGATAACACGTACTCGCCGTTTGGGGTGATCGTGACCTTATTGGGAAGCGCCCCGACTTCGACGACGTCCGATAGATCGAGCGAGTCGGCGTCGTACAGCGCAATGGCACCCGGCTCCTGTGCGGGGTCGCGCTCGACGGCGACGGCGACGAGCCCGCCGGCGACGTCGAAAACGGCGGCGGCGCGAACAGCGTCGACGTCGCCGGCGGCGTCGAGCACCGCCTCTCGTGTGGGGTCGCTCGGCGAGGTCGAGTACCTCGATCCGCCCCGCGCCGGAGTTTACGACGAACAACTGCGATTCGTCGGGCGAGAAGGCGACGATCTCCGCGCCACCATCGAACTCGCCGGTCGCATATCGGCCGATCCGGTCGAGATATACGCTTTCGACATCGCTCACGGCGGTTGCGTCGTTACCCGTTTCGCCACCGTTCGCCTCGTCGCCGGCCTCCGTCCCGCCGCCAGCGGCCGTCCCACCGAGAAGCGTTGCGAGCGCGAGCGAACCCGTCGTTCCGAGAACCGTGCGTCGACCGAATCGACGGTCGTCCGGTGTACCGTTCGGCATGCGACCGTTGCTCGCCGGTCGCTCCCATAATCCTGAGTAAGAAGGATACACCCACTACGTTCCCGTACGTCTCGATACGGAGAACACTGCTAAACCTACACGCCGTCCGATAGCGGTCCACGCGACAGCGCGGTTCTAGGGAGGTGGGATTTTCCGGCGCATGGGGGACCGAATCGGTAACGAGCGAGTCGGACGGCGGCTGGCCGAGCGATAGGACGTGCGAGCGGATCGCTAACACGGCGGGCGTCGATCAGTCCTCGGGTTCGAGGTCGGTGAGAACGGTCGCCGCTTCGAGTTCGTCGAGCGTGGTGTACCACGCGCCACGCACGCCATTTATATCGTTAGTCACCGGTCGATCGAGGGGCAGGAGGTCGCCGAGCGAGAAGACCATCGCCCGCTCGTCGGCCGACCGGGAGCCGATCAGCCGATCGAACCAGTCGATGTCGGCGTGTGAGCCGTCGTCCTCGAAGCGACCTTCGATCGGAGCGTAGTGCGTGATCGCGCTCTGGGGCGACGTGCGGTAGAGCGCGAGATATGCGGCGGGTTCGTTCGCCCGCTCGTAGGAGATCGGCGAGGGGTAAAAGCCGTGGTGACGGGCAATGTCGAACGTTTCGTCGACGACAGCGACGATCATCACGCGGTCGGTATCGGACATATCGCGGTTCGGTGGCGGTCGGCAAAGAGCCGTTCCCTACACGGTGGGTATCGAACACGGAAGCGTGGGTTCAGCGTAGCAGTTTTCGAACGAACCGTCGGGACCGCCGGCGACGACAGTCGGGTCGGCCGAGCCGTGTCATGCCCCGCTCTCGAAACGTCCGTCGCTCCGGGCCCGGTTCGTGGCGCGTTTCAGAACCGATATAGCGCTCACGTCCAGCCCCTCCCCTATGAGCCTTTCCGACGAAGCGCGCGACCGCCTCGCCGACATCGTGGCCCTCCAGCCCACGAAGAACGGCGAACTCCAGGATCGCTGGGATCTGGGTAGCGGCAAGGAGGTCCACGGCTACCTCGAAGCCGAACTGAAGGAGTACTACTACCGCGATGAGAACAGCCTCATCCGCGCAACCCCCGAGGCCGCCGAGTTGGTCGGCGCGCCGACCGGCGAGGAAGGGACTACCGTGTTCCAGTTGCCCGTTCTCCAGCGACGAGCGCTCGCGGTGCTCCCGGGCCCAACCGAGGAATCGAAGAGCGTCGTTGCGATGTTACACGCCATTCGCGAGGCGACCGACGCCGACGGCGATGGCAGCAGGGACAACGACGGTGACAGCACCGACATCGACGCGGACGACACCGATGACGCCGCCGACGACAATGTTGATGACGACGCAGACAACGGTGATCTCGACGCCGACGCCGTTCGCTCGGCGCTGCGCAGTCTCGAACGGAAGGGCATCGCCGAGGTCGTGAGACGCACGGTGCCGACCTTCCGGCTCGCGGTCGAGCGCGACTCAATCGCGGTCGAACCGCTCGAGTAACGACGCCACCGTCCCCCGCAG
This sequence comes from Halobacteriales archaeon QS_8_65_32, assembly GCA_003022925.1. Classification (GTDB taxonomy): domain Archaea; phylum Halobacteriota; class Halobacteria; order Halobacteriales; family Halococcaceae; genus PXQR01. Next base: position 48,232 of record PXRY01000058.1, read on the forward strand.
TCCCTGGCTTCCTCCACCCGTTTCGTCCCGTTCGTCCTCCGGCTTCGATCGCCGTCGTCCCCTGCGCCCGTTCCCGTGGCCATAGTCGTCGTGCTCGTCGTATCGGTCGGTATTCGACGGCGACCGCTCCTCGAAGAAGTCGATACACGAACCCTTGCGGGTCGCCCCGACGGCGACGGCGTCGACCACAGCCGTCGCATCGAGGTCGAACGTCGTTTCGCGCACGGAGCCCAGGCTGATCTCGACGCCACGACGCTCGCCACAGCCGGCGATACAACAGTTCTCGACGCGTGATCCGGGCCGGCCCGCGATCCTGACTGCCGTCCCTTCCCGGGCCTCGCCGCCGATTTTCGAATCCAGAACCGCTATTGCCCGGGGTTCGGGTGCCGGCGGGTGGCCCCAATGTTCGCCCGGGGCGTTTGCGGTGATCGCCGGACAGTCCTCGTCGATCTCGAATGCACAGCCCGCAATCGTCATGCCGCCGCCGCTGCCGCAGGCGACGTACCCGCTGACCGGCCTCGGGTGCTTTCGAACCCGGATCGTCGTATCGCGAACGAGACCGCCGGTTCGCGGGTGTTTTTTCTGTTCGTTGAAGATTCCGCGGGTGTTGCGATAGGCCTCGTGAGGAGCGTGGGCGCACTTGCCGGTGTCGAGTTCGATCAGCGCGCCGTCGATCTCGCAGTCGGGCCCACAGAAGCGGATTCCCGAGTTGTCGTTGTTTCGATACACGCCCCGCAGGATCTTAATCGGGCCGGGTGCGGCCGCCGCGTAGATTGCATGCGAGTTGTGTTCTTCTATGTGGCAATCTTCGAACCAGATCGTCCCGCAGCTCTCGGGGCCGATCCACGTCGCCGGCCGGGTCGTCCGCCCGGTCTCGTGGTCGTCCGGATCGGTCAGAAAGGCGCTGCCGTTAGCGGCCCGCACCCGCCGGCACACGCTGACGCCCCCCTCGCGTTCGATACGTAGTGGCATCCGCGACCCGGTGTCGGTCGAATCGCCGATCCCCCGTACCGCGACGTCCTCGATCAGGAACCGTTCGCTCGCCGTGACCCCGAGTTTGGGATGGGCACCCGGCGCGCGCTGGTCGACGTCGATCCCGGTGACGAGCGCGCGCTCGACGTCACGGATTGCGAGCAGCGCCTTCTCGTAGTCCGCCGGCGCTTCGAGGACGACCTCCGCGCCCGGTTTCGCGACGAGGCCGACCGCCGCCGCGCCTTCGAGGACGATCGGCGCGTCGACCTGGTAGGTGCCCGAATCGAGTGCAACGACCGCGCTTTCTCGGCCGTCAAAGCAGTCCTCGATCGCCGCATCGAGCGCCGCGCCGGGTTCGACCTCCGCCTCGCGGCCGTCGATCCGCTCGGCGAACGCGAAGTCGGCCCGCGAGAGCGGCGCGCTCCGCGTCGCCGCCCGCTCGGTCATCGCCGGGTGCGGTGACTCGTCCATCGGTCGGGCCTCGCGGCGGCGAGCGACAGGTCATCCGGTTCGACGCGCCTTCGGTCGTCCCCGGTCGACGGCGGACGAAGCGGCCGTCACGACCGTTGTTACCACGCCGGTCCGCCGGCGAGAAGAAACGCTTTATTCCGAGAAGCGGTTCCGCCGAGTGATGACCACGTCATCGGTCCGCGTCGGTTGCGTTCGGTCGGAATCGCCCGCTGCCGAACAGCGGGCGGCGTACGACTGGTGCGAACGGACGTTCGAGCACGCGGAGCGCGTTTCCCTCGCGGCGCTTTCCGAACGTGACCTCGCTCGCTACGACGTCCTCTGGTGGCACGCCGACGAACCGATCGATCCCGATGTGCTCGCGGCCGTTTGTGGCTCCCTCGACGCGTATCTCGACGGCGGTGGTGGCCTCTTATTGAGCCTCCACGCGCTTGCCACCGCTTCCGATCTCGGCATCGACCCCATCGGGCCGGACGCCGTCGGCGTCGAACACCCGCCGGAACCGACCGGTCCCCTCCTGAAAGCGCTGCATGCCGACCACCCGGCTTTCGAAGCGTTCGACGGTCTCCGGGTCGACACCGCTCCCGAGGGAACCCGTCAGCCGTTCGCCCGGTACGAACGGTTCCTCCCGGCCGAAGGCGACGTACTCGCCTGCGCGCACCGGGACGGCGACGTCCCGGAGCAGAAAACGATCATCTCGTGGGACCGTGGTGCGGGAACCGTCGTAGGAGCGGGTGCGGCGCTCGCGTTCGACCCCGGGAAGGCGGCTCACGAGGCGGACGACGACCGGAACGACGGTCCTCGTAGCGACCCCCATGGCGACCACGACCGGGACTGCGATCGTGGCCGCGAGCCGAACGGACCGGCGGCGAACCGCTCACGACTGGTTGAGGGGTTGCTCCGATTCCTCGCAGGCGGGACGGGGGCGGGAGCGGCGGCCGACGCCCCCCTCACCACGCGACCGCGAAACGCCGGGGAGTTCGCCCGGGTGCGCCGTGCGCTCCGCGACGACCCGAACCGGCCGACCTACCACCTCACCGCGCCGGCGAACTGGTGTAACGATCCCAATGGATTGATTCAGTACAACGGCAGGTACCACGTTTTCTACCAGTACAACCCCGCAGGACCGTTTCACGGGACGATCCACTGGGGCCAAGCCATCAGCGACGACCTCGTTCATTGGGAAGACTGCCCCGTAGCGCTGTCGCCGTCGCCCGACGGCCCGGACGCCGACGGCTGCTGGTCGGGTTGTGCGGTACTCGACGACGGGACGCCGACGGTCTTCTACACCGGCGGCCGCGAGCGCCGCCAGCTCCCCTGTCGGGCGACGGCTACGGACGAAACGCTCGACACCTGGGAGAAGGACCCGGCGAACCCCGTCATCGAGGACCCGCCCGCCGATCTCGACCTGCTGGCGACCGACTTCTGGGAAGCCGAGTTCCGCGATCACTGTATCCGGCGCGAGGGCGAGACCTGGCAGCACCTGATCGGCTCGGGGATCACCGATGTCGGCGGCACAGTGTTGCTGTACGAGTCGCCCGACCTGCGCGAGTGGCAGTTTCGAGACCCGATCCTGACCGGCGACTGGGAAGGCGCGGGCGGCGTCTGGGAGTGTCCCGAGTTGCTCGATCTCGGCGAAATGGAGTTGCTCCACGTCTCGAACTACGACGAGGTGCTGTACTTTCTCGGCCACCTCGGCGAGGACGGTTTCGAACGCGAGGGTGTGGGCGACGGGGACGAACACGCCGGCGTGCTCGATCACGGCGACTTCTACGCCCCCCAGTCGCTGCGGACCGACGACGGCCGTACCCTCACCTGGGGGTGGGTCATCGAGACCCGCCCGCCCGAACGGCAGTGGGACGCCGGCTGGTCGGGCGCGCTTTCGATCCCCCGGGAGCTCTCGCTGTCGAATGCAGGTGATCTGATCCAACGGCCGGCCCGGGAACTCGAAGCACTACGTGACGATCACGTCGGGGTTTCGGACCTTCGGCTCGCGGAGGAATCGCGACCGCTCGACGCGGCCGGGACGGCCCTCGAAATCGAGGCGACGGTGACGGTCGAAGCGGACGCCGCGTTCGAACTCGTGGTGCGGCAGTCGCCCGACGGCGAGGAGCGCACCCCGATCCGCTACACCGGCGAGGAGGTGATCGTTGACCGCGAGCACGCGAACCTCGATCCGGCGGTCGCGGCCGACCCCCTTCGCATGCCCGTCGAGAACGCGGACGACGAACGAAGGGGGGACATCGACCTGCGGGTATTCGTCGACGGCTCGGTGATCGAAGTCTTCGCAAACGAACGGCACTGTCTCACGAGCCGGGTCTACCCGACCCGGTCGGACAGCACGGGACTGTCGATCGCGGCGATCGGCGGAAGGGTCGCGATCGAAACGCTCGATGTCTGGCAGTTGGGGAGCGTGTGGCCGGCAGGAGACGCCAGCAAGGGACGACCCGCTCCGCAGTCGTCGTGGTAATCGGGGTCGCCGCCACCGTTTCGTTTCCGCCGATCTCCGTCCGTCCGGCTCGTTCCCGCTCGTTGCTCAGTTTCCGTTCCCGTCCGACGCCCATTTCGCGTCGCGATCGGGGTCGTCGCGATCGGCGTACCGGCCGTACCCTCTGGCGTCGCCTCGTTCGCGGTTCCCGGCTCGTCCGCGGCCTTCGAACGCCGAGAGCGCCGGGAGTTCTTCGGATTCGGCCGGGAGGTGGCCATGATCGAGTTTGCCCCGGATTCGGGTGCGGTCGCCCTCGACCGAAAGCCGGAGCGTGGGTGCGAGCGTCCCGCCGAAGCGCCGGCGTTGTTCGGTCTCGGGCAACAGAGCCACGTCGTCGAGCGAGGGGCGGTCGTAATCGAAGTAGTTGAAGAAACTGCTGATGAGCAACTCCTCGCGGTGGGCGAAGGCGAGCCACGAGTAGGACTGAAAAGGCGCGTTCGCGGGGTTCGTGACGACCAACCCCGTGTCGTTGAGCGGGCGATACTCACCCCGAAGCGAGTCAGCAACGAAGCCATAGAGCCCGTCGAACCCCGTGAGGGCGGGGGCAAAGGTATGACTATGGCTCGATACGAACAAGTAATAATTGCCGTCTCGAACCACCACGTGCGGGCGTTCGAGTTCCTGGTTGACACATACCGCGTCTAACAGCGGCGGTTCTAACTCCCAGTCGGTCGGATCGCCGGTCGGCGAACGCGCGATCCCAACCGACCCGTTGAACTCCTGCTGGGCGGCGTCGCCCCCGCAAGCGGCCGATCCCTTCGGGGTTGGGGTGTTGCCCTCGAACAACAGGTAGGTCTCGCCGGTCGCCGGGTCTTCGAAGAACCACGGGTCCCGGAAGGTATAGATCGGGCCCCGGGACTGGGCTTCGGTCTCGTACAGATCGCCGTCGGGTTCGAGCAGTACCGAGTGCTCCCAGGGACCGGCGAGCCCGAACCCGTCGGCGTCGGTCTCGACAGTGCCGCCGGCACCGACGGCGATGCGCTGGCCGTAAGTGAGGTGGTCTTCTGCCGAATCGCCGGCGGCGGTGTAATAAACGTAGACCTGCCCGTCGTCGTACAGCGCCGAGCCGGCCCAGCGTCGGGAGCCGAAGACGTTCGCCTCGTCGAACACTTCTCCTCCGGTACGCCAGTTCCGCCCGTCCCGCGAGTAGAAATACCGGATCATCGCGACGTCGTGGCGCTTGCCTGGTAGGAGGTCGGCCGACGCCGTGAGCGAAAAGAAGACCCGCCAGCCGTCGATCTCGGCGATCTCGCCCTCCCTGTTCCGGAGCAGCCAGGTGTCCCAGATGTGCAGGTCGGGATCGATGCGTTCGGACGGCGGGTAGAAGACCGGCGCGATGACGTCGTCCGTTCGTTGGAGGCCGGCCGCCTGCGCGCGCGTCCAGGTCGGTGGCTCCTCCCGTTCGGGGGGCGGTCCGTCCAGAGGTATATCGCTCATGTCTCCGTTCTCTCGACGCCGCCACAAAGTTCCTCCCGAATCCGTCCGGCGACCGGAGCAGGGCCGAACCCGTCTTCATCGCCGACGGCTCCGACCGGAAATACACGAGCAGAGTCGCCGATCGTCCCCGAAACGAAAGGAGGGACGTCGCGATTACTCGTCGAGCCCCGGCCGTCGTCGCCGCCGTCGCTCTGCGAGCAGTCGCTTCACCGCCGCCCCCGGCCCGCCCTCGATCGGCCACCCGCCGGTCCGCCAGGCGGGCGGTTCGGGCTCGAACTCCGGGCAGGAACTCCCACACTCCGCTGCCCTCTGACACCGGCCTTTCGCCTCACAGTACGGTAGCAAGCCGCCGACACCGCTCGTTTCCGTACCGTTCGTCTCCGTACCGGTCGTCCTGGCCGTTCCGGCCGCTCCAGTCGTCTCAGCCGCCGTCGCTGGGGTCGTTTCGGTCGACACGTTCCCAGTCCCCTGTCCGTTCGATGTCGACCCCGATTCCGGCTCCCGGACTGCCCGGTCGCGACGCAGCGAGAAATATCGGCAATCGGGCCGCATCGAGTCGACGTACGACCGCCAGCCCCGCTCGTAGGCGCGCTCGGCGAGCGCACGGCGCGTCTCGCGTTTCGCTTCGGGGCGCACGTACTCGAAGCGGGCGGCCGACCGGTCGTTTCCCCCGCTACCGTCAGGTCGCTCCGCGATCTCGGTACCCGGCTTCCCGACCGGGAGCCGCCGGGGATACCAGACCACCTCGACGCTGCCGGCGCTGCCCTCCCCGTCACCGGCACCGACGACGAGCACGCCGGCTTCCGTCGGCAGTTCCTCAAACAACACCGGTTCGATCCGGTCGTCGGTCGCGTTGGTCGCCACCCAGACCTCGTCGGCGAGCGAGAGCGCGACGTCGCGCTGGAGCTGGTCGGTGAGCGCGCGGGCCGCGCTCGCGTCCAAGTCGGGTTTGTTCTCGATCGCGATTATCCGACTTACCCACTCGGGATAGGGCCACCGCCGACGGAGTTCGATCCGGTTGTTTCGCTTTCGGGTCTCGACGATTTCTCGACCTGCTGCCCGGTGGACGGCCTCGCGGACGTACCGCCAGGGATAGTCGGGCTCGGGCAGCGCGTCGCGGTAGTACGCCCACTCCGCGGGCGCGTTGCGAACCACACCCAAGAGGTCGCCGTCGAGCCGGGCCGGACCGAAGCGGGCGCGGGCTCGAAGCGCCTCGCGGTCGGCTTCGATCACGATCGTGTCCCAGCGCCGCGAACGGGTGCCCAGCTGACGTGCAACGAGTACGGCGGTATCGGCGTCGAGGGGGCCCGATGGCGGCCACTGTCGTTCGGCCCACGCACAGACTCGCAGCTCGAAGCCGAACTCCGACTCCGCACCGATCCCCGGTCGCCTCACGGGAGGTGATCGGTCGTCCGACGGACTAAGCCGTTCGGATTCCGGCTCTCGGGGCCCTGTTGGACGAGCGCGGACGAACGCGAGCGACCGATAACCGGTTCCGCTACGAGCGATACGGCGATGCGACGGGGTCGTCACCGCAGATGCAAGCAGGACGGCTTCACTGCCGAGAAGCGAAACGGCGTCGATGGCGGACGTTCCGACGGAACCGCAGCTCTCGAACGCCGCCGAGCCGCTGGTCAGTTTCGTGATCCCGACGTACAACGAGGCAACCCACCTCCCCGAGACCCTCCATCGGATCCGCGACCTCGACTCGGAGATTTCCTCCGAGACGATCGTCGTCGACGGCGGCAGCGAGGACGATACCCGCGCTATCGCGGCGGCCTTCGGGGCGATCGTCGTCGATCAGGAGGGGTCGGGTATCGGCGCGGCCCGCCACCAGGGAACGGAGCGCGCCCGCGGGGAGTTTTATGCCTTCGTCGACGCCGACACGCTGCTCGACCCCACGTATCTCGACGAGATGGTGAGCTACGTCCGCGAGGAGGGCCTCGTCGCCGCCTCCTCGCACTGTGAACTCCGGG
>PXRY01000059.1:0-4988 GCA_003022925.1 Halobacteriales archaeon QS_8_65_32
GAACGGGCCTCCGGCCCGTAAGCAGAAGCCGAGTGGGAGGGGGCTTTCGAGCCGTTCTGTACCGCTCTTCCGTCTCTCACTGCCACTAACGTAACACCGCCCCGAGCGGAGAACAAGAGCTTATATTCCGAGGCGCACAATCGTCGATAGTGGCCGAATCCACACACGCGCGGTTTTTCCCCTACGATTCGCCCTACGAGAACCAGCGCGAAGCGATTTCGGGCGTCTACGACGCGTTGGAAGACGGTCGCGACGTCCTCTTCGAGGGTGCCTGTGGCACCGGCAAGACCCTAGCGGCGCTCGTCCCCGCACTGACGTACGCCCGCGAGACCGGAAAGACGGTCGCGATCACCACGAACGTCCACCAACAGACCCGCCAGTTCATCGAGGAAGCCCGGGCGATCCGCGCGGAGGAACCGATCCGCGCCGCCGTGTTCCGGGGCAAAGCCTCGATGTGTCACATCGACGTCGGCTACGAGGAGTGTCAGGTCCTCCGAGACGCGACGACGGAAGTCGTCGACTTAGAGGACGAAAAACGCAGTTTGGAACGCCGCCAGCGCGACCTTTTGGAACGCGCCCAGGCCGGCGACGAGGAGGCGACGGAGGCTCGCAGCGCCGTCATGGACGAACTCGGCGCGGTCGAAGCCGGCCTCGACGACCTGCGCGAGCGTTCGGTCTGTGAGTATTACCACGGGAACCTGACGACCGATACCGACGACTTCTACGACTGGCTCTACGACAGCGTGCGGACGCCCGACGAGATATACTCCTACGCCGAACGCGAGGGGCTGTGTGGCTACGAACTGCTCAAGGACGGCATGAAGGGCGTCGATCTCGTGGTGTGTAACTACCACCACCTGCTCGATCCCGTGATCCGCGACGCCTTCTTCCGGTGGCTCGGCCGGGACCCCGAGGACGTGATTCCCGTCTTCGACGAAGCCCACAACGTCGAACGCAGCGCCCGCGAGCACGCGACCCGCACGCTCACGGAATCCACCCTCGACAGCGCGCTGGCCGAACTCGCAGAAGCCAACGACTCGCGGGCCGAGGGCGCGGCGAACGTCATCGAGGCTTTCCGAAACGCGCTCGTTTCGACGTACGACGACGAGTTGGGTTTGGGCGCACGCGAGCGGGTCGGCGACGACTGGGAGGACCTCTCGATTTCGAACCCCGAGGGTCGCGACGCCCTCACGATAGAATTCCTCTCCGCCTACGAGGGCGAGGGGATCGATGTCGACGTGGAAGCCGCCCTCTCGCTCGGCACGGCGCTCGACCGGAAGTACGACCAGGCGTATCGCGACGGCGAGACCGACGTCCGGCGGGACTGCCAGACCCTCTCGGCTGCAGCGTTCATCGACATCTGGCTCGCAGAAGGCACGAGCGGCGATCACTTCCCGGTGTGTTCGGTTCGACGTGGACCCGAGGGCGTCTACGGCCGGGCCGAACTGTACGCCTGTATCCCGCGAACGGTCACCCAGGACCTCTTCGAGGCGGTCCATTCCACGGTGCTCATGAGCGCAACGCTGCGGCCCTTTTCCGTGACGGCGGACGTCCTGGGCTTAGAGGACCCGGCGACGATGGCCTTCGGGCTGTCCTTTCCCGAACACCGCCGTCGCACCTACGCGATCGAGACGCCGGCGCTGTTCGCAAGCGCCCGGGACGACCCGCGAACCCAGGAGACGATCGCCGACACCCTCCGGGACGTCGTTCGCTTCACGCCGGGCAACTCCTTGCTTTTCTTCCCGAGTTACAGCGAGGCCGAACGGTATCACCGCCTGTTGGCGGGAACGGTTGATTCGACGCTGCATCTCGACGAACCCGGCGTTCGTGCGGAATCGATGCGCCAGGAGTTCACCGCGAGCGAGGACGCCGCGCTCTTTACCTCGCTATGGGGCACGCTCACCGAGGGAGTGAGCTTCGACGGCGACGACGCCCGGACCGTTGCCGTAACCGGCGTTCCGTATCCCTACTTAGACGACCGGCTCCGGGCGGTCGAGACGGCTTACGGCGAGGCGTTCGGGGACGGTAGTGGAGCCGGCGGCGGGGACGATGCCGGCTGGCGCTACGCCGTCGAGATTCCGACGATCAGGAAGACCCGCCAGGCCTTGGGGCGGGTGCTTCGCTCGCCCGAGGACTTCGGTGCTCGGCTCCTCTTAGACGAACGGTACACCGAGCGCGCGACCCGCGAGATGGGAAAGTACGCCGTCCGCGAGACGTTTCCGGCGGAGGAGCGCGCGGAGATCGTCGACATCGCGCCGGCGAAAGCGAAGTTCGCCCTTCTCAATTTCTACGGTGATATGGACGCCTACGGCGGCTCTCCGCCGGATCCGTAGTTTACTCGTCCCGTGGTCTCGCTTCCGGACTGCTAACCGACCGAAACCGCCGCGGGCGCAACCGTAAGGACGCTCCGGACCGTAGCAGGCGTATGCGCGCGACACCTCCTGGACCGAAGGGAGTACCCGTTATCGGCAACACCCAGCGGTTCGCTCGGGACCCCTTTTCGTTCCTGAGTTCGTGTCGGGACGCTTACGGCGACGTCGCGAGACTGTCGCTCGGAGGCGACCCGGCGTACATGCTCACGAACCCCGCGGACATCGAACGCGTCCTCGTGTCCGAAGAGCGCAAGTTCCGCAAGCCGATGCTTAACGACGACATCAGGGATCTGCTGGGCAACGGCTTGTTGCTCAGCGAGGGTGACTTCTGGCGTCGCGAGCGCCGCCGTACCCAGCCCGCGTTCGACATGCGCCGGATCGCCGGACTCGCCGGGATGATGACCGACCACACCGAAGCCATGCTCGGCGACTGGGCGGACGGCGAGGCGGTGACGGTTGACACCGAGATGGCCCGTCTCACCGTGAAGATCATCGTCGAGGCGATGTTCGGGGTAGGCTTCGACGACGCAACGGTCGAGCGGATGCAGGCGAACTTAGAACCCCTCGGCCGGCACTTCGAACCCGACGTTCTCCGCACGCTCGTGCCCGACTGGGTGCCCACCGAGGAGAACCGCGAGTACCACGCCGCGATCGAGACCTTAGAGGACATTTTAGAGGGGGTGCTCGCCGAACGACGGGGTACCGAACGCGACCTCCCGGCCGACGACGGTATCGGCGGGACCGACGGCGTCGGCGGGATCGACGCGAACGGCAACCAGCCGATGGACCTGCTATCGATCCTGCTTCGCGCCCGCAACGACGACGGGGACGAGGACGTCGACGACGCGTTGGTGCGCGACGAACTCATGACGATGTTGCTCGCAGGCCACGACACCACCGCGCTGACGCTTACCTACACCTGGTATCTGCTCGCGCGCAACCCCGCGATCGAGGCGGAACTCCACGCGGAACTGGACGAGGTTCTCGGCGGTCGGGTACCGACGACCGCCGACGTCCGCGATCTGACCTATACTGAGCGCGTGCTGCAAGAAGCGATGCGCCTGTACCCGCCGGTACACATGTTGTTTCGTGAAGCGTTAACCGGCGTCCGCCTCGGCGGGTACAGGGTCCCGAAAGGGTCGTTGCTCGTCTTGCCCCAGTGGGCCGTCCACCGCGACCCCCGGTACTACGACGATCCTCTCGAGTTCGACCCCGACCGCTTTGCTTCGGACCGGACGGCCGAGCGGCCGAACTACGCCTACTTCCCCTTCGGCGGCGGGCCACGCCACTGCATCGGCAAACGGTTCTCGATGCTCGAAGCGACGCTGATTCTCGGCACCGTCGCGCAGAAATACCGGCTCGAACTCGCCGCCGACGAACCGATCGACCTTCGAGGGTCGCTCACGATGCACCCTACCGAACCGATCGAGGCGATCGTCCGTGAGCGATAGGCCCTCGCGCTTCGATTCCGAATCGGTTTCGCTCGCCCTTGCTGTCCGTTTCCGCTCGCCTCCTGCCCGGCCGCCGACTCGCTCAACGGGTCTTATTGCCCCCCTCCTGAGGGCAGCGACACGCGCCCGACCGTCTCCCAGCGACGAGGATCGAAGAACCGGAGTTCCGATACCGTCCACTCGACCGGTTCGATCGCCGTCTCGTCCACTAATTCCCGTGCGGTCGCCGGCGCTCCGCCGCGCGCGAGCGTCACGTGTGGCGTGTACGCCTCGCCTTCGAGCCCGCTCACCGCCCCGAATTCTTCCACTAATCGGCGATGGAGCCGGTCGAGATCGGGGCTCTCGACCGCGAGGTAGACAACGGGCCCCGGACCGCGTACCGGGGTCTCGAAGCAGCCGAGACCGGTAACCCGCGCGTCGAACGCCGAGGCATCCGCGAGCACCGGTCGGACCCGCTCGCGAAGCGTTGCTAACTCCTGGTTCGCCTGCCGATCCCGCTCGCCCCCCGCCGGTCCGACGCTCTCGAAGCGTTTCGCGAGTAAGGTGTGGTCCTCGCGCACGCGCTCGAACGCGACGAGGCGGGAAAGGAGATCGGCCGCGACTCGCTTCACCTCGCCCGGAACCGGCACGTTGAGGCCATACACGACTAATCGCTCCCGGCGGTCACCATGTCGATTCGCTACGGTCGGCGTCGGCAAAGCGGCTTTCCTTCGGTTCTCCGTCCCGCGCCACCGCGCGGCAGTGTTGCTCACGCAGTCGTCGGTTGCACAGCCGTCAGGATGGGATCGAAAAGGGCCTCGTAAGGCAGCGTCACCGTTTCGATCGGAGTCGAGCGATTCAAGTGTTCTCTTAGCCCTTTTGCAGGTATGACGGACCAGGGACGCTCGACGCGCAAGCGAACCGGCGGCCGACGACGATCGATCAGGAAGAAACGCAAACACGAACTCGGCCGCGAGCCGACCGAGACCCAGGTCGACGACGCAACGCTCAAGATCCTCGACACGCAGGGCAACACGCGGAAAGTACGGGCCATCGCAACCGATCGCGCGAGCGTCGCGTCCGACGGCGAGGTCCGCTCGGCGACGATCGAAGGGGTCGTGGAAAACGCCGCGAACCCGAACTACGTCCGCCGAAACATCGTTACTAAGGGCGCGGTTATCGATAC
>PXRY01000059.1:5078-35799 GCA_003022925.1 Halobacteriales archaeon QS_8_65_32
GACCCGTCGGCATCGGTCTCAGGGCTTCGGAGCGGTCTTCTGCATCGCGTTCTCGGCGATGTTAGCGCCGTAGTCGGCGGTTCGCGAGAGCGAATCGACGACGAGCCCCAGTAGTTGGGCCTGCTGCGGTTCGAGATCCCGGAGGATCCCCTCGATATCGCGGGTCCGTTCGTCGATACCTGAAACGTTCGCACGAGCCTCGTTCGCCAGGCTCATTGCCTCCTCGGGGTCGTCCTGGAGCAAGGCGTCCATTGCGCGTTCGGCGATGTCGCTCGCGGCGGCGTGCAGGTCGGCGAGCGCATCGGCGGCGTCTTCGGGGATCTCGTCCAGTTCGAGCGAGAGGCCGGCGATCTTCGAGGCGTGGTCGGCGATCCGTTCGAGCTGTCGAGCACCCATGTGGTAGTCGAAACAGGTCTCGCGATCGAGGCCGACCTCGACGGCTGCGCTCGGTTCGCGAAGCACCGAGCGAAAGACCCGCGAGGTCATGTACCACAGACGATTGACGTCCTGATCGCGCTCGCTGACGTCCGCGGCCAGGTCGGTGTCGTTTTCGATCAGCGCGGTCACCGCGTCCTCCAACATCGTCAGCGCGACCAGACGCATCCGGGTAATCGCGTTGTGGATCGACAGCTCCGACGAGTCGAGCAGGTCCTGCAGCATGACGCGCTCGGAGGTCTCCTCGATCACCTCCAAGCCCACCAACCCCTGTGCGGCGTTCCTGATCGCCGCGCGCTGTGCGGCGTCGACCCGTCGGGTGCGCAGCGTGATGACGTCGAACCCATTGATGTACATCGTGATCACTGCCTGGGTCAGTTCGTCGCCCTCTAAGTCGGTGATGTCGAGCGCGCCTTCGAGGCGTTCGTTCTCCCGCCGCGGGGACAACACCAGCGAGTCCTCCTCGGCGTGGAACTCGACGACGCTGCCGGCACTGACCTCGTTCGCCGTCGCCCATCCTTTTGGTAGTGACACCGTGTACGTCGATCCCCCGGTCACCTGGACCTTCCGTGTCTCCATATCCCGTGTCGTCGCGTCGGGCACATAAATAGTGGCATATCTATATATTACGACAGCTGACTACCTCCTTTCGTGAGAACGAGGGAGAAACGACGAAAAGCGAGAACAACGAGCGGGACAGGGCGATCCGAGACGCCCGCCCGGCCGCTCGGCGCTCGCCATCACGTCGGCGTTCGTGATATCGTCGAAGCTCGTCGGACGAGAGCTCTCGATAGCCGTATCGATACGTACGGCGATCTCGATAGTTTCGGTGCACCATTACGCTCGATCGACCCCCGAGCAGCGAAGGGTACATGTCCCTCGCCGGGAAACGGACGTCCATGCCTCGGCGCGGCTATCAACAGCAACTCGGCGACCTCCGCGAGGACGTCCTCTACATGAGCGAGGTGGTCTTAGAACGCCTCCGGATGGGCATGGACGCCTTGGATCGAAAGGACGAGCAGTTGGCGTGGTCGGTCATCGAGGGCGACGACGAGGTAAACGACCTCTATCTCGACCTCGAAGCCGACTGTATCGACCTGTTCGCGCTCCAGCAGCCGGTCGCGGGCGACCTGCGCTTCATCGCGGCCTCCTTTAAGATCATCACCGACCTGGAACGGGTCGCCGATCTCGCGACCAATCTGGCCGAGTACTCGAACGAGGCCGATCGCGAGGTCTTCCCCGAGGTCGACGTCCAGTCGATCGGCGCGCGCGCTCACGACATGGTCGAGGCGGCGATGGACGCCTACGCCACCGAGGACGTCGCGATCTGTCGTGAGATCGACGAGCGCGACGACGAACTCGATTTCCGCTGTGAGCGGGCCTCTGAGACAGTCGTCCGTGACTTGCTCGAACGCGAACTCGACAGCGGCGAGGACGTCGAGGACCTCATGACCGACATCTCGCGGCTGTTGTTGACCGTCCGGGACTTAGAACGGGTCGGCGACCACGCGGTCAACATCGCCGCCCGGACGCTATATATGGCCGAGAACGACGCGAGCCTGATCTACTGAACGGACCTTTTGCGCTGCGCTCGCTCCTTCACTTCGTTCAGTCGCTCGCTCGGCAAAATCTCCACCAAAATAGCGCATACTCCTGCCGCTCACCCTCGGCGAGCGTTAGTCCGTGCGCGCTACCGCTCCTTGGCTCGTTTCAGTCGCTCAGTCACGGGGAACCGCTCGCTCACGGGGTTCGATCGCGGATGCTCGTCAGCCCCCGCTCGCCGATGATCGGTCGGACAACGACGCACACAGACGGGAACGCACTTTTTGGTGGGGAGCGAACCGTCGGGGAATGACAGCAGGCTACTGGAGCGAACGGTCGTGAGACCGCTCGTCGTCGATATCGACGGGACGATCACCGACGAGGATCGGGCCGTCGATCCGCGGGCCTTCTCGGTGCTTCGCGAGTGGCCTGCACCGGTCGTAATTGCCACCGGGAAGGCGTTTCCCTACCCCGTCGGCCTGTGTGAGTTCTGTGGGCTCCCCGTGCGGGTGATCGCCGAGAACGGCGGCGTGGTCTGTATCGACGGCCAGGTGACGATCGACGGCGACCGCGAGGGAGCCGGAGCGGTATTGGAGAGCTACGTTGCACAGGGGTACGATCCCGGCTGGGACGACGCCGACCTCGCCAACCGCTGGCGCGAGACCGAAGTCATCGTCCGTCGGGAATCCCCCTTGGAACCGCTCGAAGCACTGGCTCGCGAGCACGGACTGGTCGTGGTCGATACGGGTTTTGCCTACCACGTCAAAGCCCCCGAGGTGGACAAGGGCCGGGGGCTTACCCTCGTCGGCGCGCAACTGGGGATCGACCCTGCCGAGTTCGTGGCGATCGGCGACTCGGTGAACGACGCTGAAACCTTTGCGGTCGCGGGCGACTCCTATGCGGTGGCGAACGCCGACGACGTAGCGAGAGAGGCCGCGACCGTCGTGACCGACGCGGCCTACGCCGAGGGCTTTCTCGAAGCGATCGCGGCCATCGAAGCCGCTGAGGCGGGCAAAACGGACGAACGGGCAGACCACGACTGAGGGGGACGGCCGGCGGGCGTCCGGGATTATCCGAGACGTTCGACGACGTCCGCACCTTCGACGTAGACCAGGCCGTTGCGGTCGGCGTACGCCTGCGCTGCGGCCGGGGGCAGCGCACCGCCAGCGTCGGCGAGCATCTCACAGACCGTCACCGCCGGCGGGAGTTCGGCGGCCGCAGCGAGCGCGAGGCCCAATTCGGTGTGGCCGCGCCGATCGGCGAGCAGGCCGGGCGCGCCGCGCAGCAGGTGGACGTGCCCCGGCGTCCGGAAGGCGCTCGGGAAGTCGTAGTTCTCGGGCGCGGCGGCCGCCCGCCCGAGTTCCGAGACGGTGAGCGCGCGGTCCTCGTCGGTGATCCCGGTGTAGGTGTCCCGATGATTGACCGTGAGCGAAAACGAGGAGCGCTCGTCGTACCCCAGGTCGTGCGCGGCCGCAGCGGGGTGGTCAAGGCGTTCGGCGACGAAGGGTAGCTTCCACGCGTCGGCGACGCTATCGGCGAGCGCGACACAGACGAGCCCGCCGGCGTCGTTTCGCAACCGGGCGAGCGTGCTCGGCGAAACCGTCCGGGCGGGATAGATCAAGTCGGTCTCGCCCTCGCGGTCGGTGGCGTCGTGGATCAGTACCGGCTTGCCGGCGCGAAACGCGGCGATTGCCCGCTCGACGGCCGAGGCGTCCTCGTAGTAGTGCTCGCGCCCATGCTCGTGCTCGTGCTCCCCGTCGCCGTGCTCGTCGTGGTCGTCGCGCTCGTTTCGTTCGCCGGCTGCTTTGCGATCGGCGATATCGGCGCCAGTCGTCCCCTCCATGTCAGCGGCCCCCGACGTGGATTTCGAGGTCGTCGCCGTCTTCGAGGGCGAGTTCGTCGCGGAGCCTGTCCGGAGCGATCAGTTCGAGTTGGCCCTCGTCGTGATGGGTGCGCTCGGGGGCGATGACGTGGGCGTTCCGGTAGGCGTCGGCGGCCGATTCGCCCGTCCCTCCCTTCTTTGCTCTGTTCTCGACCGTCGCGTCGTCGGCATCGGGGACGACCGTCGCGGGGTAACAGACAGCCGGCCCGTACGTCCGGTCGTTATCCTCCCAGCCATCGATGTGAACCGGTCGGAGCGCTTCAAAGCCCGCTCGTGCGCGGGCGCTCTCGACGTCGAGCGAAACGTTTAGTGTACCTGGAAACGGCTCGTAGCCCAACCGCTCGGCGAACTGTGCCATGTAGCCCGGCAGCGAGATATAGTGACGCCCCTCGCCCATACCCCCGGTGACGGTACCCGACAGCGAGACGTCGCTCGCACGCTCGAACAGCCGGCGGTACTCGGCGTACTCCCGCCTGAGGGCGTGTTCGCCGTCGTCGGTGATCCGTACCCACTGGCCGTCGGTAACGCGCTCGCGCTCGATCAGCCCGGCGTCCTCCAGGCTCTGGAGCCGCCGCGAGGCGGTCTGGTTCGAGGCGTCGAGCCGGTCGGCGAGCATCCCACAGGAGGTTTTTGACTGCCCGTCGAACCCGCCGTCGAGCGCCAACAGCTTGAGCGTCGCGAGTTCGTCGTAGCCGACGGCCAACACCGGGGCTTCTGCCATACTCACGCTTCGCCGGTCGGACCTATAACCGTTCCGAACGCGGTATGCATCCCGATTTCGGAACGGCTGTGGGCGTGATGAGTTGGGACAGGCCAGGACGGGTTGGGAGCGCTCGGGCGACGTGTTCGGCGGGGTCGGACACGTTGCATTGATACGCAGTCACAAAGCTTATCAGCGTTCTGTTGTTATATATAATTATGTCGCGAGCCCTCCACCGACGACCGATCGGATCGAAGTTATACCGACGAGGAGCCGAGCGATGAGCGGGAACGCGGATGCCGGGAACGACGACCAGCCGACGCTGGCCGACGTAACCGAGTCCTGGTCGGACGCCTCCTATCACGTTCTCAACAGTTACCTCGAAGCGAACCGCGCGCTCGTCGCGGCGCTCGGGTTCCCGTCCGGGACGTCGGCGTCGACACCGACACCGGGGTCGGCACCGGCGGCACGACCGCCCGCTCCGGAGCCTCAGTCGGCGATCGAGACCGCGGAATCGACGCCCGAACTCGCGGGCGTCGCAAACGACTGGGAGACCGAACGGTCGGTCGAGACTCGTGAGGAACTCGGCGTCGACGAGTACGTTCGGTTCACCAAACGAGTGACCGACGGCGACGTCCACGCCTTCGCCGGCGCGAGCGGCGACACGAATCGCTTGCACTTGGACGACGAGTTCGCCGCCGGGACCCGTTTCGGCGGGCGGATCGTCCATGGCACCTTGGTGTCGGGGCTGATCAGCGCCGCGCTCGCCCGCCTACCCGGTCTCACGATCTACCTCTCACAGGACCTCGAATTTCGGGGACCGGTCGAGATCGATTCGGTCGTCACCGCCGAATGTGAGATCGTCGAGGACTTGGGCGACGAGCGCTACCGGTTGCGGACGACCGTCACGACCGCGGAGGACGAGACGGTCATCGACGGCGATGCCATCGTCCTGATCGACGACCTGCCCGACGAGTAGTCCGTCCACGCGTCGATCGTACGCACGACCAGAGGGAAATCGACATAGTACTACCGCCGGTAGTACGACGTATGAGCGAGACGACCCGCATCACACGGAAGGGACAGACGACGATCCCCCAGGAACTCCGCGAGAAGTACGGGCTCAAACCGGGCGACGAGGTCGCCTGGAAAGAGGGCGACGACGGGATCGTCGTCAGGAAACGACGGCGGAACGGCGCTCGTGGGTCGCTCGCACCCGATGCGACGCCCGAAGAGCGCAGAGCGATCGCCGAGGAACTGACCCGCGAGATCAGGAAGAAACAACGGACCGAGTGGAACATCGAGTGATGAGTACGGAGGCATACACCATCGACGCCGTCTCGTTGTTTCACTACCTGCTCGACATCCTTCCGGATCGGGCGAACGCCCTCGTCGAACGCGCCGAAGCCGGTGAAGTCGCCATCGACGCACCGTTCATCGCCGTCGTCGAGACGCTGTGTACGGTCGGTAGCCGCGACGCTATCTGCGGCGTCCAGATCGCACTCACACCGGTCGAGGCATTGGAGAAGATCACCGACGAGTCGCCGATCCGGATCCGTGGCGAAGACCCAGCTACTCTTCTGAAGGTCGTTTCCCTCATCGCCGACCTCTCGATCCACGACGCGATGATCGTCACGAGCCATCGGACGCGCGGAACGGAGGCGTGATCACCACCGACACCGAGACCGACGACCTCGGTGTACCGGTGATCTAGGACTGAACGAATCGACACCCACGCACCGAAACGATACAACAATGTCAACTTGCGGCATTGTCCGCCGAATAACCGCCGGGGGCGGGACTGAAAGGGGCCGACCGCTCGGTCCGGCCCCGGCGAAGTAAGCACCGCAGTCGAACGAGCAGCGCGAGTGAGACGAGGAGCACAGCGAGCCGCGACCGGTCGAGTGGGAGGGGGCTTTCGAACCGTCTGTACCGACCTCAATATCACCAACGCTCTATCCGACGTAGCCGGCGGTCGGACAGTACGCTCATACGCGCCGGCGGCGAACCGGGGACGATGACCGACTTAGGGGACACGCGGGTAACGAACCGGTGGATCGTCGGGCCGAACCACGCGAACAATCTCGATACCGCCCACGGCGGGACCGTGCTGAAGTGGATGGACGAGGTCGGAGCAATGAGCGCCATGCGATTCGCTGGGGAGGCCTGTGTCACCGCCCGGATCAACCAGGTGAACTTCGAGCGGCCGATCCCGGTCGGGAAGGTCGCGCTGATCGAATCCTACGTTTACGCGGCAGGAACCACAAGCGTCCGGGTGCGCCTCCAGGCCTTCCGCGAGGACCCCCGGACGGGCGAGGCGGAGGAAACCACCGAATCGTACTTCGTCTACGTGGCGATCGACGAGGACCGGACACCGACGCCGGTGCCCGACCTGACCGTTTCGAGCGCGGAGGAAAGACGGCTCCGTGAGGAAGCGACCGACGGCGAAGGTGAGATCGGCGTTGAGCAGGCGTAGGGGGTTGGGTTTCAATCCCTTGTTGGGTTCTCTTGAGCCGTGTTTAGTTTGGCAGCTTTCGGGAAAGAAGCCGCGGAGACCACTTTGGAAGCCCCCGACACGCTCGACTCCCGCGACTCGCTGCGCGCGTTCGTTCGCTTCGCTCACTCACGTGCTTGCTTCGTCGGGGTTCGCCGAGCGGTCGGCCCTTTCCAGCCCCACCCGAAGCGGTTGCTATCAGTCCTCGTCGATTAACTAAACACCGCCGTTTTCTGAGCCCTGCGACGTACTGGCGAATCGAGCGCACCTACGCGTCATCGGTGAGGTTTCAGTCCTTTTTGAGTTTTCCTAAGTCCTGCGACACGGGTGATCGACGCGCCTCCCACAGCGAAGCGTATTTCAATCCCGCTGTAAGTTTTCTCCCTACTGCGACCTTCCTGAACGGTCTCGGCGGCTCTTTCCCGAAAGCTGCTAAACTGAACACGACCGTCGCAGCAGGGCGAAAACCCACAACGGGATCGAAACGGTGAAACGATCATTTCGGCTCGCGCCGACCCGTCGCCATGCCACACCTGCAGTTCGAGGTGAGCACCGGAGCCGACCTCCCCACCGATGTGAAGCGTGACTTCGTCGCGTGGGTCACCGAACGGTACGCCGAGGCAATGGACACGACGATGGGCCACATCGCGGTGACGATCCGGGAGGCCGACGAGGCGAGTCTCGCGCTCGGACGAGCGAGCGAGAACGAACCGGTCGTAGTTTTGAACGCCGACATCCGAGCGGGGCGCTCGGCGGACCAGCGCCGGGCCTTCGCCGAGGGAGTGATTTCGGAACTCGACGCGCGCTTTTCAGTCCCCGCGTCGAACACCTACGTGATCTACACCGAACACCCTGGCTTGGACTTCCACCTCGCGGAGGGTCCCCTCGAATCGTGGAATCCGGGCGACAATCCCGAAGGCGACGCCGGAGCCGACGACCCGGATATATGACACTCGCCCCATATCGAACGGAGGCGGCCGGTTTGGGCGAACGGGGTTCGGCAGTTGGAGAGCGGTATCAGTGTCGATACTGGTAAACAGCCCGATCCCTACGTCCCGATAATGAGCGACCGGGTCGCGTCCTCCTCCCCTCCTTCGGCCGCCTCGCCCCCACAGGCGTCGGGGACCGGACGCGTGCATGTCGTCGGCACCGCACACGTTTCGGCCGAAAGCGTCGAGGAAGTACGGGAGACGGTCGAAACGGAGCGCCCGGACGTCGTCGCGGTCGAACTCGACGAGGGCCGCTATCGCCAACTCAAAGGCGAGACGCCCGACGACCTCGATGCGGGCGACCTGCTCCGGGGCAACACCGTCTTTCAGTTCCTCGCGTACTGGATGCTATCCTACGTGCAGATGCGCATGGGCGACCGTTTCGACATCACGCCCGGCGCGGACATGCTCGCGGCGGTCGAAACCGCCGAAGAACTGGGTATCGGCGTCTCGCTCGTCGATCGCGATATCCAGGTGACGATGCAGCGGTTCTGGTCGCGGATGACGTTTTTCGAAAAGCTCCGGATGGTAGCGAGCCTCCCGCTCGCGTTCGTCGGCATCGGCGGCGGCGGTAGCAGCGGGGAGACGGCCAACGAGGGCGCGGGCAACGGTGGGGGAGCGGACGGCGACGAGTTCGAGGAGCTGGACGTCGAGAGCCTCACCGACGCGGACGTCGTGAGCGCGATGATGGAGGAGTTCAGGCGCTTCTCGCCGGGCGGTGCGGAGGCTCTGATCGACGAGCGCGACGCCGTGATCGCCGGCCGACTGATCGCGCTGCGCGAGGCGGGTTACGAGGTCGTCGCGGTGGTCGGGGCGGGCCACCGCGAGGGCATCGAGCGCTACCTCGACGATCCCGGAACGCTGCCGGATATAGAGAGCTTGGCCGGCACCCACGAGCGGCGCTTTTCGTGGTACAAGCTCGTCGGCTACGCGTTCACGCTCGGCTTTCTCGCCTTCTTCGTGCTCGTCGCGATGGCGGGCGCGCGCAACGAACTCCTGTTTCGGTTGTTCGGCGCGTGGTTCCTGGTGAACGGGGTCTTCGCCGCCAGCCTCGCCCGGCTCGCGGGCGCACATCTCCAGAGCGCCGCGGTCGGCGGGGGAATCGCCTGGCTCACGAGCGTCAACCCCCTGCTCGCGCCGGGGTGGTTCGCCGGCTACGTCGAGTTGCGCTACATCGACGTCAACGTGGGTGACATCGGCCGGCTGAACGACCTGTTGTCGGACGAACAACAGCCGTTGGGCGATCTCTACCGACGGATGACGGCGATACCGCTGTTCCGGCTCATTCTGATCGTCGCGCTCACGAACGTCGGCAGCATGGTCGCGAGCTTCCTCTTTGCGATCGTCGTGCTCCCATATCTCGCGGCGGACGTCGGCGGCATCGACGGCATCGTCCGGCTCATGATCGAGGGCGCACGCAACAGCGTCGATCTCATCCGGGCGGTGCTGACGTGAGCGCAGCGAAACGCGAGAGGCGGACGAACCAACCATCGATGGGGACGAGCGATCCTATCGATCGCAAGTGGGGAATCGAAATCGCGAAACGGATAGGGCACGACAGCGTACGGTCAAACGTGAGGAACGCGAGAAACGCGAAGAACGTGAGCGATCGATGAACGTCTCCTTCGGAACGCGCGAGCTGTTCGACCTGAGCGTCGCGTGGGTCGCGTTAGGAGTCGCCTTCACCGTGTTTCTCCAGCGCGACCTCAGGAGCGCGCTCGTGGGTGGACTGGCGGGCGGGCTGCCCTCGGGACTGCTCGCGGCCGCCGGACGGGCCTTCGCGCTCAGCATGATCACGGTGGGGATCGGCTTTTTGCTCCACGAACTCGCCCACAAGGTGGTGGCGATCCGCTTCGGCCAGCGCGCACAGTTCCGCGCGGATTACGGCATGTTACTGCTCGCGATCGCCGGAGCCTTCGCAGGCTTCCTGTTCGCCGCGCCCGGCGCGGTCTACCACCGCGGGCGGATCACCGCCCGACAGAACGGCCTAATCGCACTCGCCGGCCCGCTCACGAACGTGGGGCTCGCGGTCGCCTTCGCGCCGCTGCTCTTTTCGCCGGGGTTCTTCGGCGAGGTCGGTACCCTCGGGGTGGGTATCAACCTCTTGCTCGCCGGCTTCAACATGCTCCCCTTCGGCCCGCTCGACGGGAAGAGCGTGCTTCGCTGGAGCAAGGTCGTCTTCGTTCTCACCTTCGTCCCGACCGCCGCGCTCGCAGCGATCGGTCTCTTCGTCGTCTTCTGAGGTGGGATCAGGGCCCTAACAGGTATCTATGGGACGTTCGTTGACAACCGCGTTAGTTCGGCCGGGCTCAGTAGCCGCTGCTCACAGTTCGTTATCGACAGCCAGTAACGGACGTACGAAACCTCGGCCGACCTGCTATCGGAGCCGGTACGCCACGAGAGCAGCGATCATCACGATCGCGGTTATCAGTCCTGCAACGACCGCGACCTGAACGATACCGTTTGCTATTATCACTGCGGCAGCAGCTCCAGCAGCTCCTGCACCGCCAGCGATCGGCCCGATTCGGTGTCGCATTTCCTGTTCGCTTTCCCAGTCCCATCCGTCCCACGTGAAGAAGTTCCGGGCCGCGCTCATGATCGTGTCGTCGTGGACGGAGATTGAAATCTTTTCCTGTGATTCCCGGCAGTGTCAACCTGATGGCTTAGGACGGGATGGAGAGTCGGAAGGAGTGGCTCGAAAGCCCCCGACACGCTCGGCTCCCGCGGCTCGCTGCGCTCCTCAGCTCGCTCACTCCGTTCGCTCGCCTGCGGTGCTTACGTCACCAGGGTTCACCGAGCGGTCGGCCCCTCTCAGTCCCACCCTGTGACGGTTGTTCGGCAGGTTGTTGCGCAATTTACCACCGCTCAGTTCCCTCACGACAGAGGGGTTATTACCAGTGGGATTTTTACCCACACTCCACGGGCGTTCGTCCATGTCTGAGAACGATCGTAGGGACGAGGAGGACCTCACCTACGCCGCAGCGGGCGTCGACATTGACGCGAGCGAGGCGGCGACGGCGGCCCTCGTCGGTGCAGCGAGCGCAGTCGGTGAGGACCCGGACACCGACGGCGAGGGAGCCCTCGACGGGGAGTACGCTGGTCTCGTTGACCTCGGGGGCACCTACCTGGGGCTTGCGACCGACGGCGTCGGCACGAAACTGCTCGTCGCCGAAGCGATGGGCGACTACTCGACGATTGGGATCGACTGCATCGCGATGAACGTCAATGACCTCGTAGCCGCGGGGATCGACCCGGTGGCGTTCGTCGACTACCTCGCGGTCGCCGAACCCGACGAGGCGGTCGCCGCCGAGGTCGGCGCGGGGCTCAACGCCGGTGCGGAAGCGAGCGCGGTCGAGTTAGTCGGCGGCGAGACCGCGGTGATGCCCGAAGTCGTTCGCGGGCTCGACCTCGCAGGGACCTGCGTCGGGCTCGCGGCCGAGGAGGAACTGTTCCCCGGCGAGGCAGCGGCGGGCGACGCGCTCGTTGGCTTCCGATCAAGCGGAATCCACTCGAACGGGCTCACGCTCGCTCGGAAAGCGGCGACGCGCGAGCACGACTACGACGACCCGTTTCCCAGCGACGGAGACGGTGACGGCGGCGGAGGGGGCGGAGGCGGGGACGGAAGGACGATCGGCGACGTACTACTGGAGCCGACGCGGATCTACACCGATCTCCTCGGCCCGCTGCGCGAACACGGCACCCACGCCGCGGCCCACGTCACCGGCGGTGGCTGGAGTAACCTCGCACGTATGGGCGACCGGCGCTACGAGATCGACGATCCGTTCGATCCACAGCCGGTCTTCGGGTTCGTGCAAAAAGCGGGGAACGTGAGCGACGCTGAGATGTATTCGACGTTCAACATGGGGACCGGCTTCGTCGCAGCACTGTCCCCTGAGAACGCGGAAGCGCTTCGTGTAGAGACCGACGGGCGGGTTATCGGCCGCGTCGAGACGGGAAGCGGTGTGGCGGTCGGCGGCGTGGAACTGCGTCCGTAGTGCTGAACAGCAGAAGTAGAGGAAGTATACGGTACAGCGATTTCTTGAGAGCTGATTAAATCGTTTAGGAAGCCCTCGACCGCTCGGCTTCTGCTCACGGGCCGGAGGCCCGTTCGCATGATCCGAGGGACCTTCGGTCCCTCGCTACCCGCGGCTCGCTGTGCTCCTCGTCTCACTCGCTCCGCTCGTTCGACTGTGGTGCTTGCTTTGCCGGGGTTCGCCGACCTATGGGAGAGCTTCGCTCTCCCGAGCTAACGGGCGCTTCGCGCCCGTGAACGCCCGGCTCCTTCCAGTCCCGCCCGAGATGGCCTCCGTCGCTCTTCGTCGCTCGATCAAACGCTGCCGATAAGAGCGGCAACCGGCACGAGAGCAGTGGCCGGCGCGAGAGCGATCGGAGCCACTGACGCGGCCGATTGCCACAGCATCGTCGTCGAACCGGGACCGCAGTGACAGCCGGTTAGCACCGTCAGCGTGCCGGCCGCCAGCACGCCACAGGCCGTGCCGACGCCGAGCGTCCAGGTCCGTCCGCCGCCGAGCAGCGAGAAGAGCGCGCCTGCGAGGAGCAACACCGCCGGAACGCCGGTCACGTAGATCCGTGCGAGACCCGTGTCGACCGCGACGAGCACCGCCGCCGGGTCGACGCCGGCCGTCGAGAGTGGGATCGCATCCGGAAGCAGTCGCACCGAACCGACCGTCGCCCTGACCGGCGACAGCCAGAGCAGTACTACGGCGCTCGCGAGAAAGGCAACGAACACGGCCAAAAGCGCGCCAAGGGAGGTCGCTGGATCGAACCGACCGCCGAAACGGTCGCCGGACTCGTAGGTCGCCATGCCCTCTTCAGGGTCGTTGCCCTGATGTACCTTCCGTTGCACTCGATGGGGTGGCCCGACGGAGGACGATGACCCGCTGGTAGGTTTATACGTCGGTCGCCGGTAGGCCAACCCATGGGACTCGACGTCGAGCGGCCGGCCCCGCCCCGATTGAACGTCGGCCGAAACGCCGAGGAGTACGAGGACGCGACCGTGGGTGGCGACGAATACCGCCGCGAGGAACTCCAGGAGTTCCTCGACGAGGGCGCGTGGGCCGAAGCGTTCGACGAGTGGGCGGCGACGGCGGAGTTAACCGAGGGCGAGTGGACCGTCGCACGAGACTTAGAACTCGTGGGTCGCTTCGATTTCTTCTGGGACGACTTCGCCGACCGGGTGGGTTACCATGCCCCGGGCATCCCCGAGGACTGGCGCGAACGCGACCTCCACCCCGATCTCGACTCCTGGGGCACCGTCTCGGGGATCAACGCCGGGCTCACCGAACTCGGCCAGATCGTTTGTGAAATCCTCAAAGACGAGTACGTCGACTGGGAAGCCCAGTATGACGCGCCCGACGACCTCCCGGATTTCTGACTGGCGGACGGACGACGACGAACGGCGGTGGCTACCGGAGCGCCGACTGATCGATCGACTCGGCCGACGCTACGCTATCGATCGATGCCGGTCGAAAAGCGAGAGCCGTCTTTTCGCTATTCGCGGTCGCCGTCCCGCTACTCGCGCGGAACGGAGATGTTCTTCAGGTCGTTTCCACAGTCCGGACAGCGCCCGCTGTCCCCCTCGCTGCGATGCCCACAGCCGAGACACTCGTATACCCTACCACTCGACGTGTACGGATCGGTTCGTACCATGTGATCCGCTACCTCGGAGCCGTGATTAACGGTTACGTTATAATACACTAAGGTAACACCAAGTACTAGAACACATATTATCGGCCCGATCCGCGGAGGAGGTCGCTGCCCTGGTCCGTGCGAAGGGCGGATATCGAGCGGGGGTCGGACGGACGACGATCGAGCGTCACGCCAGCGACCGTCGATCGAGGAGCCCTCAGCGCCGGGCGGCGAGGGTAAACGTCTCGCGGCGGGCGCTCTCGTGGACGGTCTCGAAGCCGTGGTCCTCCAAGTGCGAAACCGCATCGGCGAGCGAGAAGCGTTCGTCGAGCGCCGGTCCGTCCTCGCCGGTTCCCGCCGCGGACCAGTCGACGATGCCTAACCGTCCGCCCGACCCGAGAACGCGGACGAGTTCCGCCAGCGAGTCGTCGTCGGCGAACTCGTGATACGTCATCGTCGAGAAGGCCGCGTCGAGCGCCCCGTCCGCGAAGGGGAGGTCGGCGATCTCGGCGGTCGTGGGTGAGACGTTTTCGGGCATCCCCTTTTCGCGATAGTAGTCGTGCATGGCCTCCTGGACATCGACGGCGTGGACCGTTTCTGCGTACGGTGCGACGTCGTCAGTGTAAAATCCCGTTCCGCTGCCGAGGTCGGCGACGACGTCCTCGGGGTCGGGATCGAACAGCGCGAGCAGTTCCTCGGTCGAGCAGAACTCGTAGCGCCAGGAGTCCTCCAAGGCGTCGGCGCGTTCGATCGGGTAGGTGTGAAAGCCCATGACGATATGAGGGGGTGAGCGGAGACATACCCTTTGGCTTCGACCCCCACAGGAACGCGAGGATATAGAAACACAAGAGGGTCGTGTTTAGTATAGCCGCTTTCCCGGGAAAAGAGTCGCTGAGACCGTTTCGGAAGCCCCCTTCCCGCTCGACTCGGGGGACTCGCTGCGCGCGTTCGCTCGCCCCGCTCGCTCACGTGCTTGCTTCGCCCGCCTTCGTCGAGCGCTCGGCCCCTTCCAGTCCCACCCGAGGCAGTTCTATCAGCCTTCGTCGCTTGACTGAACACCATCCACAGGAGCCCCGGGCATATGGGCGCGCTATCGGTTCGGTTCTGGACTATAGTAGGCGAAGACGGCACCGAGGCCGACGACGACGGCCGCATATCCGAAGGCCGCGACGTACGTGCCGCTTTCGATGAGGAAGCCGGCGATCACCGGCGCGCTGAACGAACCGAGCGCGCTCATCGTCGTCAGCGCCGACAGCGCAGTCGCCGTGACGGTCGGCTCGACGAGTTCCTGGACGTACGTGAACAGGATGCCGATCCCGAGCTGGAGGAACAATCCGGCGAGCAACAGACTGCCGGCTACGACCGCGGGGATCTCGGTGAGCGCGATCACTCCCACTAAGGGGAGGGTGCCGACGAACGCCACGGCGACGAGCGGCCGTCGGCGGTGGGAGAGGAATCGATCGGAGACCAAGCCGCTGCCGGCCCGCGAGAACACGCCGACGGCAGGGAAGATCGCAACGAGCACGCCGCTGGCCGCGAGCGACAGGCCGAGTTCGGTGGTGAGATACGTCGGCATCCAGCTGTTGAAAAAGACGTACGCCGAGTAGACGAGAAACCCCATCGCCGCGATCGAAAGCACGCCGCGGTCGGTGAGCACGCGCCGGAATTCCCCGAGGCGAAACTCCGTCGTGCCGCCGTCGGCGCGTCCGGGATCGGCCGGGCCGCCGGGCGAGTCGGTCGGCGTTCGGCTGGCGACCCAGAAGGCGAGTCCCGCGATCGCGATCGGGACCGCAAAGATCCCGAAGGGCGCGCTCGGGCCGTATCGGGCGACGATGGGCGGGCCGGTGAACTGGCCAACGGCGAAGCCGGCCGGCGCGCTCGTTGTGAACACGCCGACGGCGGTCGCTCGGGTCGCGTCGTCGAACCGCCGGCCGATGAGGTCGAGACACGCGCTCCAGATCAACGGGAAAGTGAGACCGGCCGCCGCCCGCGCGCCGAGCAACGAGAGATACAAACCGCTGCGGGCGGCCTGCCAGCTCCACAGACACGCGCCGACTAAGACCGCTGCCGCAAGCGTCGCCGCTCGCCGCTCGTCGAACCGATCGAGCGCGATTCCCGCCGGCACGCCGACGAGCGCGCCGACCGCGAAGAGCACGCTCACGAGCCAGCTCGCGGCCGTCGCGTCGATGCTCAGTTGCTCGGTGAGCACGGGGAAGAAACTCGCCGGCACGATGATGTAGGCGTTGAGCGCGGCGGCGAGCAGCCAGCCGCCGCCGACGAGCGCCCACCCGCTATCGACGCGCCGACCGCTCACCGGAAGCGACCCGCCAGTGGCCGCAATGCTGTCGAGGGCCGCCGATCGAGCGGCGAGTGAACGCGGGCCTCACGGTCGGTGGACACGTGGGTTCTCGATCGTCCGGCAGGGAAAAGCGCTCCGCTCGCTCGCCCTCTTCGTATGGCCTCGATCGATCCGACGCGTGGCACCGTTCGGCCCAACGGGTAGCACTGTTCAGCTCAACCCGCTCGGTTGTCAGGTCGGGAACCGATAAAGTAATGTTAATTTCCGCAATTACCCGCCGAACAACTGCCAAGGGTGGGACCGAAAGGGGCCGACCGCGTGGCGGCGAAGCCGCCGCGGACTCCGAGGTCAGCGGAGCCGACCTCGCGCTCGGCGACGGCGGGGGACGTAAGCATCGGAGGCGAGAGAGCGAGCAGCGCGAGCCCCCCGAGCCGAGCGTGTCGGGGGCTTTCGAACCGCTCTGTACCGCTCTTCTGTCTCGTTCAAGTCCCCCGAGTTACTGCTACCGATGGGAACGGCGAGCTGAAGGGAAACGGCCATTCCGGTCGCCCGCCGACCGCGAGGCGTGATCGTCACGATTTTAGGTACCGGGTCGCCGCTCGGCACGCCGGTGCTCGGTTGTGGGTGTGAAACCTGCGAGGCGGCCCGCGAGTTCGGGATCGAGCGGACGCGGGCCGGGATTCACGTCACAAACGAGCGAACGGGCGAGGTCCTGCTGATCGACGCCGGACCGGACGTCCGTTGGCAGTTAGCCTCGGCCGAACGCGACGCCAATCGTGAGCGCGGGTGCGGGTATAGACTGCCCGATGCAGTGGTGATTACCCACGTCCACTTCGATCACTGCGCCGGTCTCGACGACCTCATCCACTACCGCGAGTCGCTGCCGGTCTACGCCGCCGACGGGACGGGACTTACCGTTCCGGAACCGAATGCCGGCGCGAGCGTCGCTGCAGTGCTCGACGAACAGTTCAGGTACGCCGAAACCCTCTCCATTCGCGCCCGGACGCCCTACGAGTCGTTCGAGGCGTGTGGTTTAGAGGTAACGCTCGTCCCGGTCGACCACGGTCAGATGGCCTGCTATGGGGTGTGTCGTCGATCCGGTGAGTGAGACGAAACTCGCGATCACGAGCGATACGAGCTACGCAATCGGCGAGCGCTCCCGGACGACGTTCTCGGACTCGGATTTACTGATCGCGGGGTCGCTCGTCCCCGCGAGCGTCGAGGGTGAGTGGCCGACCGATCGGCCGGGCAAAAGGGCGAAACCGACGTGGAACCACCCTGACGCCGAGGGAACGCCACGCAACCTCCGGGGGAGTCATCTCACCCACGAGGGCGCGCTCGTGCTCGCCGACGACGTGGGCGCAAAGCGCGTTCGGCTGGTTCACGCCTCGCAGTACTACCCCGCCGACCGGGCCTTCGACGATCCGCTCGCACGCGACGGCGAGCGATGGGAACTGTAGATCGCCGGCACGCGACGGCTACTGGAGCGCCGGCGCGACCTCCGCGCCGAGCTGCTCGATGCATTCGGTCATTGCCTCGGTTCCGATCCCTGGATGGTAGGTTCGGAAGACGAAATGCACGTCGTCGCCGAGCGCGTCGCGGTAGGCCTCTAATTCCTCGATCACCTCCTCGGGCGTGCCGTAGATCGCCTGCTCTCGGAGTTCGTTCTTCCGCTCGGCGTCGAGTTCGTCGACCGCTTCGCCGCTGAACATCTCGGCGTACCGGCGCTGGAGGTAGAAGTAGCCGGGCTTCATCCGCTCCCAGGCTTCCTCCGCGGAATCGGCGACGAACCCGTGTTGAATGACGTAAGTCGTGAAATCGTCGTCGCCGTCGTTCCCGCCGGCTCCATTGTATCCGTCGCCCTTGGTACCGCCGTCGCGCTCGCCCTCAACGTCTTCCTCGGCGCGGATCGCATGGATGTCGTCCTGGCGGAGCGAGACGCCGTCGATCGAGAGCGCGGAGGGCGCACACCAGCCCTCGGCGCGGCGGGCCGCCCGGCGGACGGCCGGCTTCGCCCCCCCGCCGAGCATCACTGGAATTTCCCCGTCGGGTTTCGGTCGCACGTCGATATCCGGTGGGGCGTCGTGAAAGGCCGAATCGAACTCTAAAGGGCCGTTCGACCACGCGCCGTGAAGCACCGACAGGGTATCTTCGAGCCGGTCGGCGCGCTCGTCGAGCGGGATTCCAAACGCCTCGAACTCGCTCGGATCGGAGCCGATTGCGAGCCCGAGCGTCAGTCGCCCCCCCGAGATGAGGTCGATCGTTGCGGCGTCCTCGGCGAGGCGAACTGGATCGTACAGCGGCGCGAGCGCGATGCAAGTCCCGATTTCGATCTCGTCGGTCGCGGCGGCTAACGCGCCTAACGCGGGCATCGTTCCCGAGAGGTAGTCGTCCGGCGCGAAGTGGTGTTCGGACACCCAGACGCTATCGAGGCCGGCCCCGTCGGCGACCCGGGCGAGCGTACACATCTCCTCGTAGATCGCCGTTCCCGAGCGGTCATCGTCCGGGCGGCGCTGGCAGGTGAACAGGCCGGTGCCTAGTTGCATACAATCCGTGCGTGCGTAATCGTCAAAGCGTTTCTCCCGAGCGCTGCGGCTATCGGACGACTACCAGACGGCGATCGTCGAGCGGCGATCGTCGAGTGACGGAGCCGAAAGAACGCCGATCGAACGACTGCGGAGGGGATTCGTTCCGTGACGGCAGGCGATCAGTGATCGATCACTACGGCTTTTACGTGTCGGCTCGATAGGGTTTCGGCATGGTAAGAAACGATGGGGTACACTCGGGACGTGGCCGGCAAACGTGAGCACCGAATCCGACCACCGGATCGATCTCACCGAAGGCGACGTTTTCCGGCCGCTCATGTTGCTTTCGGTGCCGATCGTCCTCTCCCAACTCCTCCAGGTCGCGTATAATCTCATCGATACCTACTGGGTCGGCCAGCTCGGCGCGGCGGCGGTGAGTACCATCTCGTTTTCCTGGCCGATCATCTTCCTGATGATCAGCCTCGCTAGTGGGTTCACGGTCGCCGGCACGACGCTCGTCTCCCAGAACGAGGGCGCAGGGGATCACGCGGCAGTCAACCACGTCGCCGGCCAGACGATCGCCTTTACCCTGGGTGGGTCGCTGCTCGTCGCGACCTTCGGGTACCTGCTCGCGCCCACGCTCATTACGCTCGTCGGCGCGACGCCCGGCTCTGCGGTCTTCGCTGGCGCGGTCACCTACACCCGGACGATGTTCCTCGGCATCTACCTCATGTTCGGCTTCTTCATGTTCCAGGCGCTGCTGCGGGGCTACGGCGATACGGTGACGCCGATGTACCTGATGGCCTTCGGCGTCGCGTTCAATACGGTCCTCGATCCCCTCCTCATCTACGGTTTCACGAACAACGCGCTGTTCGGATTAGTCGGTCTCGGCGGCCTCGAAGCGGCCCTGTTCGGCCTCACCGGCTTTACTGGCTTCGGCGTTCAGGGCGCGGCGATCGCGTCGCTGGTCGCCCGAGGGACCGGCGCGATCATCGGGCTCGCCCTGCTGTTTTCCGGCCGAGTCGGCATCGAGATCACATCTACCGATCTCACCCCCGACCTCGACACGTTCCGGCAGATCGCACGGATCGGCGCGCCGTCGAGCGCCGAACAGTCGATGCGCGCGCTCGGGGTCACCGCGCTCACCGCCCTGATCGCGATCGCCGGCCCGGACGCCGTCGCCGCCTTCGGTATCGGCAACCGGCTCAACTCGTTAGTGTTCCTGCCGGCGATCGGGCTCGCCCAGGGCACCGCAACGGCCGTCGGCCAGAACTTGGGCGCGGCGAAGATCGAGCGCGCGAAGCGATCGGTCGTGCTGAGCTCGGAAGTCATCGCCGCTGCGCTCGTCGTTCTCAGCGTGTTCGCCTTCCTGTTCGCCCGACCTGTCGTAGCAATCTTCGTTTCGGGACCGCAGGCCGAGACGGTGATCGAGATCGGCGCGAGTTACCTCCGAATAATCGGCCCGACCTTTCTGTTCTTGGGGGTGTTTCGCGTGATCAACGGCGCATTCAAGGGCAGCGGCAATACGGGGACGTCGATGGGGCTGTCGATCCTCTCGCTGTGGGTGTTCCGGCTGCCGCTTGCCTACGCGCTACTGGTCTGGCTCGACATGGGCGCGATCGGCGTCTGGTACGCGATCGCCGTCTCGAACGTCGCGAGCGCCGTCGTCGCGGGGGCGTGGTTTCTCCGGGGCACCTGGACCGAAAGCGTGATCGAAGAACACGCAGAACACAGCGGCTCCGCTCAGTGCGAAGGCGATTGTGTCTCCGATCACCACATGAACTGAGCCGGCCATATATTCGTTGAGCGGGCGAGTGCAGGACTACAACCGGAGGACGGTCGTGAACACGAACCGAGTATCGTGGTCGCAACACGGACGCCGGCCGGTTGCCAGTGGTTATCGTGGTCGAGACGTATCGGCGAAACGAGGGAGAGCTCGCGAACGCGACGGACGGTGAACTCGAACCAAACGGACAGTACGGCATCACGCGACTCGACGAACGGGGTCGGCTGACGATCCCCGAGGAGCTCCGAGACGACTTGAGCATTGGCAATGGCACCGAGTTCACCGTCGTTCGGGAGGGAAACGACATCCATCTCGTGCGACGGCTTCCGGAACTCGAAACGCTGACCCGAGGCGGAACGTGGGGCGAGGAAGCGTTTCGGGACGCAGGCGAGGCGACGTTCGGCGGGTCGTTGCGGGAACGATGACGAGCGACAGTCACCGACTGTCGCTCGAAACCCGGCAATCGACGCTCAGTACTCGACCTGTGTGATTTCCTCGACAGGCCACTGGGAGAGGATCTCGACGCCGTTCTCGCGCACGACGACCATCTCTTCGACACGGACGCCCTGTCGATCGGCGGGTTCTTGCGTTTCGACGGCCATCGTCATGCCCTCCTCGATCTCGATCGGGTGCTCGAGCGACAGGCCGCGCCAGATCAGAGGCACCTCGTAGAGCTGGAGACCCAAGCCGTGTGCCCAGTGATTGGTCGTGAGCTGCCAGTGTTCGTCGGCACCGTAGTACTCGGCGTGTTCGCCGTCCGTGTCGGGAAACCCTCGTACTATCTCGTCGGTCGTCGCGCCCGGTTCGATCCGCGAAAGCACGTCGTAGAGGTTCTCCCGGGCAGTCTCGTAGGCCTCCTCCTGGGCCTCCGTCGGCTGGCCGACGCTAAAGGTCCGGTAATAACACGAGCGATACCCCAGATAGCCGATGTTGTAGAAGTCGGCGTACACCAGGTCGTCCGGCCGGATCGCCCGGTCGGTGGTGTTCGCCTGGTGTTTTGGCCAGGTGTTCGGTCCCGACGTGAGATATCCCCCGCCGACAAAGGCCCCGTGACGCCACAGCTCCTCGACTGCCGCGCCCCAGATCTCGTTCTCGCGTCTTCCAGGGCGTGTTTCCTCGGCGATCCGCTGGAAGCCCGCCTCACAGATCGCCGCGACCTGGCGTAGACACTCGATCTCGTCCCTCGTCTTCACCTTTCGGGCGCTTTCCATGACCTCGCTGCACGCCGCGGGCCGGACGTCCACGCCTCGATCGTCGAGAGCCGACCGGAGGCGTTCGTTGCCCGCGTCGATGCCCATCGGGTCCTTTGCGACGCCGTATTCGGCCATCGCCTCGTGAACGCCGTCAGCCATGGTTTCGATCAGGAAGTTTCGAGCGGAGTCGCTGCCCGACGCCCGGGGAACGTTCCCGATGCCGGGACACGCATACCGGATGTCGGACAGCCAGGGACAGTTGTATCGCTGGTTTGAGGCGTGATCGGCGGTGTCCCAGTGGACGGTATCGCCGTCGGCGGTAAGCAGGGTGTAGTGATCCGCGCCGCTGCCGCCGGTCATCGCGAGACCAGTCATATACCGGATGTTCGGATCGGAGAGCAACAGCATGCTTTCGAGATCGGCGTCCGCCATCCGATCCAACGCGCGCTCGCGGCGTTCGCGGCGCAGTCGGTCGGTGTCGACCCGTTGCTCCCAGTCGACGGCCATCGTCCCCCGGGTGCCCTCCATGAAGTCGCGTTCTCTCATACCACTGCTACCGGCAGGCCCGTAATGAAACCACTTACCGGACGTGAGACAGTGTTTACTTAATCGATGAAGATAACGAAGACCGGTTCGGGTGGGACTGGAAGGGGCCGACCGCTCGACGAGCGAGAACCCGCAAGCACGCCGACGGCGCGCGCAGCGTGGTTCGCAGCCAGGGCGATTCCGAAGGAATCGCTTGCAGCCGGGCAGCAGACCTGCTCGGCGACGCCGAGCGTGTCGGGGGCCTCTGAAACGGTCTCGGCGGCTCTCTTCCCCAAAGCTGCTACACGAAACACGACCGGACGCGAAGGTCCCGGACCGGTCGTACCGTTACGATCGTTCGCTCACGGGCCGATGTTCACCGATCGCTCTCGAACGCCGCCTCGCCGTGCGCGTCACGCAGGTCGTCGAGGGACGCGCGTTGGCGGCGGAGCTGGGGCGTCGGTTCCGCGTGGACGTACTCGAAGACCTCGTCGGGTTCGGGTCGCGGGGCGGCCTCGGCCGCCGCAATCGCCTCGTCGATCCGGGTTTCGACGCTCGCCGACAGCGCCTCGGCCGCCTCGTCGTCGAGGCGACCGGTCTCCCGGAGGAACGCTTCCATGCGCGGAAGGGGGTCTTTCGCCAACCACTCCTCGGGCACGCCGTCACGATACCGATCGGGGTCGTCGGCAGTAGTGTGCGCGCCGAAGCGGTACTGGACGGCTTCGATCAGCGTCGGGCGCAACTCGTCCTCATCGGGGTTCTTCGCCTTCTCGACCGCCTCCTTTGTCACCTGATAGACGGCGAGGGGATCCATACCGTCGACGCGGACGCCCTCGAAGCCGTACGCCTTTGCCTTCTCGGCGATCGTCGCGCTCGCGGTCTGGCGTTCGCGGGGGACCGAGATCGCCCATCCGTTGTTGTTGCAAAAGAACACATTGGGTGTGTCGAACACGCCGGCGAAGTTGAGCCCCTCGTGGAAGTCGCCTTCCGAGGTCGCCCCGTCGCCGAAGTAACACAGCGTCGCCGCGGTCCCGCCCTTCAGTTTCGTGGCCCACGCCGCGCCGACGGCTTGGGGAATTTGCGTACTGATCGGGATGTACTCGGGCATCACGTTGTATCCCTCGGGGGTCGCGTCGCCCTCGCCGTGACCGCGCAGGGCTAAGAACACCCGTTCTACGTCGAGCCCGCGAACGAGCTTCGCGGCGTGTTCCCGGTAGGTGGGGTAGGTCCAGTCGGCGTCGTCGAGTGCGAACGCCGAGCCGACCTGGGCGGCTTCCTGACCGCCCATCGGCGCGTAGGTCGCCAGTCGGCCCTGGCGCTGGAGGCTTATCGCGCGCTCGTCGAATCGCCGGGCGAGCACGAGGTACTCGTACATCTCAAGCAACTCCTCGCCCGTGAGATCGGGTTCTGTGGCGTCCGGGAGCACGCGCCCCTCGTCGTCAAGGACCTGCCTCGGAGCTGGTCGGTTCGGTCGGTTCTGCCGGTTCGATCGATCCGGGTGGTTCGATCGGTTCGATCGGCGGTCTCGCTTCGGGTGGTGATCGGAGTGCGGTTCGTCGTTCGATCCGGATCGCTGTGCGCTCATTGATCGTGTTAAATCGTTGGTACGTCGGTTCGTGCTCGCTCGACGGAAGGGTCGGAGCGGTGGCTGCGGCGTCCGTCAAGAGGATACGCGTCGCTCGGCGCGGCGAGCGACGCGGACTGTCCGTGCCCGCTCATCGACGGGCCGGTTGTGGTGACGGCGGGACCATGCCCCGGTTACCCGCCGTGAGGTGGGGTCTCGCCGCGACCGCACGCGGCGTTCGGGAGCCGACTCGTTGCGAGTCGGCCCGCGAGTTCCTCCGCCAGTGTGAATCGCTTAAAAAAGGGTGTGGAGGATATAAACGGTGTAAAAAATGTCGCTGCACCGGAAACAGCGGCAGCGTCTCGCCGAGCGGTGCGAACAACGGCTGGACTGGCGGAGTCCATGCGAATCCTTTCTCGGTGGTTGCGGTTATATTTTCTGGGTCATCGAGTACCACGTCACCTCGAATTATCGGAGTCGGCGGATCGCGCCATGGAGGCGTCGAGCGGGCACCGAGAGAGGGAGCTAACGGGACGACCGAGAGCGAGAAGACCAACGGGCCGACGGGATCGACGAACGAGACCTCAGACGCCGAGGTATCGCTGGCGGAGGTCGGCGTCCTCCCGGAGTCGTTCGGTTGAGACGGTTTCGACGATGCGACCCTCGTCGAGCACGTAGTGGCGATCGGCGACCGCCATCGCGGCGACGGCGTTCTGCTCGACGAACAGCACGGTGATGTTTCGTTCATTGTTGATCTCCCGAACGATGTCCTCGATCCGACGCACGACGTACGGCGCGAGCCCCTCGAACGGTTCGTCGAGCAACATCATCTCGGGGTTCGTCGCGAGCGCGCGGGCGATCGCGAGCATCTGTTGTTCGCCGCCGCTGGTGTTCCGAGCCTCCTTGCCGCGCATGTTCGCGAGTTCGGGGAACAATGAGAGCACCGCGTCGAGCGAGAGGGGGTTTGCGGCGTGGTTGATCGCGAGGCGAACGTTCTCGGCGACCGTGAGCCGGGGGAAACAGCGCCGGTCCTCGGGGACGAAGCCGAGCCCCGACCGGGCGATCTCGTCGGGCCGCCTGCCGAGCAACGAGGTGCCCGCGAAGTCGATCTCACCCCCGAACACCCGCGGAACGGCCGCGCCCATGATCGCTCGGAACGTCGTCGATTTGCCGGCCCCGTTGCGCCCGAGCAGCGAGACGAGTTCGCCGCGCGATATCGCGAGATCCACGCCGAAGAGCACCTGGCCGGTTTCGTAACCGGCTTCGAGCCTCGAAACGCGAAGCAACGCGTCCCGGTCGTCGGCGTTCGCGTCGCCGCTTCGGTTCCCGTCGGTGTCGTCCCCCTCGAAGGCCTCATCGTTCCCGTCGCCGCCGGGAGCGTCGTCGGCGCTCATTCGTTCTCACGCATCCCGCCGAGGTAGGCGTCCTGAACCGCCGGGTCGTCACGAACGACCTCTGGGGGACCGGTAGCGACGACGGCTCCCCGATCGAGCACGGTGATCCGGTCGGAAATCGAGAGCACGACCTCGACGTCGTGTTCGATAAGCAGTACTGTGAGGCCGAGCGTTTCCTGGATGTCCTCGATCAGGTCGGCGGTTCGCGCCGTCGCGCCGGGGCTCATCCCGCTCGTCGGCTCGTCCAACAATAGTACGTCGGGGTCAGTTGCGAGCGCCATTGCGATCCCGAGCCGGCGCTGATCGCCATGAGAGAGGTTCCGGGCGACGGAGTCGAGTTCGGCGGCGAGTCCGACGCGCTCTATCAGTTCGGTCGCGCGTTCGCGGCCGACCGGCCCGGCGTCGCGAAAGAGGTCGAGACGGAACGGGCCCTGCTGGGTGGTTTGGACCACGATCCGGACGTTTTCTAGTACTGTACGGTCGGTAAACAGTTCGTTGCCCTGGAACGAGCGGGCGAGCCCTAAGTGGGGGCGGCGTGCCTGGGGAACGTCGGTGATCTCCTCGCCAGCGAGCCAGACGGAACCGGCTGTCGGCGAGAGCGCGCCAGTGACGGTGTTGAACAGCGTCGTCTTTCCCGCGCCGTTCGGCCCGATGACCGCCCGGAGTTCGCCCCGAGGTACGGTGAGGGAGACGTCGTCGACGGCCGTGATCTCGCCGAATTTCCTCGTGAGGCCAACGGTCCCGACCGCCGCCTCCCGGGGCGAGTCGTCGGACGTTGGCCGGGTGGCACTCGCCGCCGTCCCGCTCGTCGCTGCCTCGGTACCGGTCGTCGTGGTCGTTCCGATTGCTGCGTCGGTCCCGGCCGCTTCGGCATCGACGCCCTCGGTGTCACTGTCATCGCTCACGCGAACCACCCCCGAGCCGCTCTCCGACGCGGGCAACGCGGGTAACGAGTCCACGCAGGAAGCCCCAGACGCCGTCTTTCGGCGAGAGAAGCACGATGACGACGAACAGGCCGCCGAGCAGGAACCGCCAGTATTCGAGCACGCCCGAGAGATCGACGCTCACGAGCACGAACTCCCGGAGCGGGAAATAGAGGACCTCGAAGTCGGTGAGGTAGTCCTCTGCGAATAGCCAGACGAACACGCCGGCAAGCGGGCCGAAGAAGTAGTTCACGCCGCCGAGAACGGCCATAAGCACCGCGTCGCCGCTCGTGAGTACCCCCAAGGTTTCGAGAGCGGCACCTTGGTCGCTGATCGCGAGCAACGCGCCTGCAACGGCCGCGAGCGCCCCGCTCATGGTGAAGGAGGCGATCTTGTACCGTTCGGTATCGACGCCCATCGCGCGCGCAAGCGCCTCGTTCTCCCGGATGGCGATCAGCGACCGACCGAACGGCGAACGAAGCACCTGCCAGAGCCCGAGCGCACAGATCAGGAACACGGCGGCGACCGCCCAGTACCAGTCGACCGACAGTCCGCCGAGAACGACCGTGGTCTCGCCGCGGTAGGTCTCGATCCATGGCGGGACAGTACCTGTAATCCCGTTCGAGCCGCCGGTCAACTCGTATGGGTTCCGATTGGCGACGAAGTACACTGCCTGGGCGACCGCGAGCGTAAGCATGGCGAAGTAGATCTCGCCCTTGTTCACGATGAGCCGGCCGAGCAGGTAGCCAAAGGCCGACGCGAAGGTGATCCCAACTACTGCGCCGGCGACGAACGGCAGCGAAAAGCGCGAAACGGCGATCGCGACGCCGTAAGTCCCGAAGCCGAAGAACATCGCGTGACCGAACGAGAGTAAGCCAGTGAAGCCGAACAGCAGGTTGAAAGACGCGACGAAGAGCATCCAGATGAGCATCGTCGCCGCGATCCGGCCGAACCCGAGCGCCCACGGCTGGGAGACCAGCGGCCGGAGAAAGAGAACGAGTACGATTAGTCCGATCGGAACCCGATATCGACCGATGAGGGAGACGAGACGCCGCGAGCGTCCCGAGAGGACGTCGGGCTCGCTACCGGCGGGTCCCCCCTCGTGCGTTCGGCTAACGGCGGGCTCGTCCGTTCGCTCGCCGCCGTCGGTGCTCGGGCCGAACCGATCGCTGTCGTCGGCTTCGGGCCGGTCGGGCCGGCCGGGCCGGTCGGTCATTCGAGAAAGCCCTCCTCGCCGAACAGTCCACGGGGGCGCACGAGCAACACGACGATCATCACCAGGAAGGGGACGATCCCGCGCACCCCCTGAAGGTCGAGAATCGCGAGGTTCGTCGCCGACGCGAGCGAATTCAGTATCACGGGCGTGAGGTAGGTCGCCTCGCCGACGAGCAAGCCAGCGAGCACGCTGCCGAACAGGCTTCCGAGTCCGCCGACGACGACCACGACGAACGCGAGAATAATGAACTGCTGGGCCATGCCGGTTCCCATGCCGAACTGTGCGGCCTGGAGCACACCGCCGACGCCAGCGATGGCCGCGCCTAAAAAGAACGTCGCCGTGAACCGGAGCGGGAGGTTCACTCCCAAGAAGGCCGACATCTCTGCGTCCTGGACGCCGGCACGAACGGTCAGACCGAACTCGGTTCGGGAAATCAGCGCGTAGACGGCGAGAACGGACACCGCCGCGGCTCCGACGATGAACAGCCGAAAGGTCCCGACCTGCGTGACACCGAGGTCGATCGCGCCCGAGAGGACTGCGGGAATCGGAAAGCCAAGCGGTGCCGCGCCCCAGATCGCCCGGACGAGTTCCTCGATCATGAGCGTCAGCCCGAAGGTCGCGAGCAGGCCGATAACCGGCTCCTGGTCGTAGAGACGGCGTAGTACCATGATCTCCATGACGAGGCCGACGACGCCGACCGCGAGCGGGGCGAGGACGAGTGCCGCCCAGAACGACAGTCCGAGCACGGCGACGAACTGATAGGCGACGTACGCTCCGAGCATGAACAACGCGCCGTGAGCGAAGTTCACGACGCCCATCAGCCCGAGCACGAGCGCCAACCCGAGCGCGACCATCACGAGGATCATGCCGTACACCAAGCCGCCGACGAACTGATCGACGAACAACCCCGGCTGGACGACGAACGCCAACGCCGCTAGCGCGCAGATAACGAGGCCGACGCCCTGCTGAACCGGCGAGAGCCCAGCGAGCCACGCTCGTGCGCGCTCGGGAAGCGAGGGCGAAGACGAAGATGGCCCGGAACCGACGGTTGTCCCGATGCTCGGATCGGTACCGCCGTCCGTCCGGACGATCGCGTTCGCGTCGGTTCCGGTTCCAGCTTTGGAATCGCGTCTCAGGTTTGCGTCGGTATCGATCTTCGCGTTCGTGTCCGTGTCCGTGTTCATCGAACGCTCAGAGCTGACAGCCAGTTGCCTCGCAGGCGCGCGCTACGTCGTCGCCAGCGAAGGTTTCGGTCGTCTCGAACCACGTCTTGTACGGCGAGCCCGCCATCTCCTCGACGGGACGAGCCCGGACGTTATAGGTCGACTGGATCAGTTGGTGATCGCATTCGCGCCAGTACATTGGCCCGCCGCCCTTGATGTCCGCCGCGGGCGA
The DNA here is from genome assembly GCA_003022925.1 of Halobacteriales archaeon QS_8_65_32. GTDB lineage: Archaea > Halobacteriota > Halobacteria > Halobacteriales > Halococcaceae > PXQR01. The sequence goes on from PXRY01000059.1 coordinate 33,590, forward strand.
GGAGACCTCATGGCCCTCGAGGGCAGAGCGCATCGCCTCCGGGTCCCGGGAACCGGCGCGTTCGGCCGCCCGGACGAGCTGGTCCGCCGAGAGGTAGCCCAGGAAGTGTCGGACGTACGGGTCGGTGTCGAACTGTTCTGCGACCCGCTGTTTGAACTCGTTGCCGGCCTCCGTCGCCGGGCCCCAGACCTGTCCGCCGACATCCATGACGCTCGCGATCTCCTTTTCGAGTCCCCAGTAGACGACGTCTTCCATCTGGTGCATTGCGAGCGTCCGGGAATCGACCCCCCGATCGATGATCGACTGGAGGGCCTTTCGCATATCGAGCCCGGCGATGAGCACGCCGATGCCGTCGGCATCCGAAGCGTTCGCCTCGTTGACGAAGGGCGTGTAGTCGTCGCTCGGGAACGGGACGGCGGTTCGGCCAGTGACCTGCTTGCCGTTCGATTCCAAGATATCGGTAACCGCCTGCTGGGCGGTCTCGCCCCACGTGTAATCCGAGTACATGAGGAACCACGAGTCGGCGGCGTTGACCATCTCGTTGCCGATGGTACTCGCGAGCATCGAGTTCGAACACGTCGGCCGGAAGGTGTACTGTGCACACGACTCGCCGGTGATCGCATCGGAGTGAGCGCCCGTCGGCATGTAGACCACGCCGTTGTCCGACGCCCAGGTTCCCATTCTGAGCGCGACGCTCGACGAGACTCCACCCATTGCGAAGTCGATCTCCTCTTCGGTGACGAGCCGGCGCATCCGTTCGAGGCCGGTGCTCGGGTCGACTTCGGTGTCGGCCTGGGAAATCTCGACGTCGATGCCGAGTTCGGACTCTAAGTCCTCGGCGGCGAGTTTCGCCCCGTCGAGTTCGGCCCGCCCGAACACCGCGAAGGGGCCGCTCAACGAGGTGGCGACGCCGACGCTGTACGAACCGCCGGAGCCACCGGAACCACCGGAGCCGCCACCGCCACCCGATCCGCCGCCTTCACCGCTGCCGCTTCCGTTACCGCTACCGCCGTTGCCGCCACCGTCGCCGTCTCCGCCCCCACCGCCGGTACAACCGGCGAGACCGGTGATAGCGAGCCCGCTTGCTGCACCGATCGACCTGAGGAACCTTCGGCGCGAGTCGCCGCGTCCACCGCTGCCCGCTTCGCCACTGTGTGCCATGCGCGTAGTGATAAGCCATGACACTTAACGCTACCTGGCGTCGTCAGTCGTGATCGGATCGTCGCGGGGAATCAATGGGGTTCGATCGGCGGACCAGTCTCGGTTCACGGGACGGTATGTCGGCTCCGATCGGGGGGCGAACCAGTTCGAGAATCGTCGATCCGTCGGAGCCCCCTTGGATTTAACTCGCGCCGGACGAACGTGACGCGATGACCGAAACCACGCCGATGCGCGTCGATCACGTCGGGATCGCGGTGGCGTCGATCGAGAACGCCGAACCCGTTCTCCGGGCGTTCGGTGCCGAGAAACTCCTCGAAGAGTTCTCAGAAGGGTTCACCTGGGCGTACTATCGGCTCGGGAACGGTTCGCGGTTCGAACTGATCGAACCGACGGACGAGGACTCCTTTCTGACCGACTTCCTCGACCAGCACGGTCCCGGCCTTCACCACGTCACGCTTGAAGTCGCGGACATAGACAGGGCCACCGAAGGGGTCGAGGCGGCCGGCTTGCGGGTCGTCGATCGCGCCGACGAGGACGACTGGCGCGAGGCGTTTGTCTCGCCGCGCAATCCTACTGGCACCTTATTCCAGCTCATGGAGTACCGCGAGGGGTTCGCTGCGACGCGTGAGTTCGGTTCCGAGCTGTTCGTCGGTGGCCGACCGCTCGACGGCGAACCCGAGTGAGAACGGGACGCTGGCAGGCAAGCGGAACCCGATGGGGCCTGCGAGGAGAACCAGCGACCAGCGAGGACGGTCGTGTTTTATTTAGTAGCTTTCAGGAAAGAAGCCGCGGAGACCGCTTTGGAAGCCCCCGATACGCTCGGCTTCTGCTCACGGGCCGGAGGCCCGTTCGCATGGTCCGAGGGACCTTCGGTCCCTCGCTACCCGCGACTCGCTGCGCGCGTTCGTTCGCTTCGCTCACTCACGTGCTTGCTCCGTCGGGGTTCTACGAAGGACTCGTGGTTCGAAAGACGCCGAAGGCGTCTTTCGGTCAGTGCTGGAAATCTACGATTTCCAGCTTGCAGCAGGAACGCGAAGCGTTCCTGCCAC
>PXRY01000060.1 GCA_003022925.1 Halobacteriales archaeon QS_8_65_32
TCGGTAGCGACTCGGCGAGATCGTGACCGTTCTCGACGGTTTTCCTTCCCATACCGTCCTGACCGTTTCCGACCACCGGCGCTACTACGCCTCGACGTATCCGTGTACCTCGGCGACGATCTCGTCAACGAACGGTTCGGTGGTGCGTCCGACGACGTAGTCTACCCGTTCGATCCGCGGCGAGAGAACAGCCCAGGGGTACGCGTAACTGCACTGTGGAAGGGTCCCGTCGATCCACGCCTCGTCGGTGAGTTCGAGCGCCTGTGGTCGCGGCGTGGTCGAGACGGCCGCGGCGATCCACTGTTCGCCATCGAACGGGTGCGTCTCGTTGTTTAGAACTATCAGTGGCCGCGCCGCGTCCGATTCGCTCTTGAACGGATCGGACGCCCAGATAACGTACCCTCTGCTGATTTCCGACGCACTCTGCCTTTCGAAGTCGTCCTCAGTCACTTCCGTCCCCGAACCGGTCTTCGTCCCCTTCCCTCTCGACCGGCCTGGCGTCGGCTAGCCACACCCCCCGGTCGAACGCCTCGGCCTCGTCGGCGGCCAATCCTTCCAGCAACCGGTGGAGGTCGTACGCCCCACGGAGCCGCTCGCGGTCGTCGGTTATCGCCCAGTACCGCTCGCGGTGACGAACGAGACCGCGCTCCTTGAGCCGAGTCAGCGCGCTGCCAACGGCGTTCGCGTCGGCGTCGATGGCAGCGGCGATCTCCCCGCGCTCGAACGCCTTGTCGCTATTAGTAGCGAGATGGGTGACGACCTGCTCGCCGACCGAGGGTTCGCCGAGGGCGTCGTCGCTCTCGAACGCGTCGATGCTAACGGGCATGCCGTCCCTGCGTACGGTGCGCTTCGTTATATTCGTGCCGACCGTGCGTCACCTTCGTCGAAGCCTCGTTGCGTGTTCTACTCTCGCACGCTCATCCGACAATCGCAGGCTCTACAGGACCGCTACCCGCCGTCGAGACGCCGGCGAAACGCTATCCTTTTACGACTGGCTTCGGTACGATTATCATAGTCTCGTGGCCACGCGAGGAAGCGAAGGGCAATGACGCTCACCGTCTGTATCCCCTCGTCGGTGGTCCGGGAGACACGAAGCAAGCGGGCAGCGACCCAGAAGCTGGGACGTATCGCCCGCGCCGCGGTCGTCTTCCGGGTCGATCGCCTGGTCGTCTTCCCCGATCGCGGGGCGGAGGGCAGGCACGGCGGCGAGTTCGTCGCCACGGTGCTCGAGTACGCCGCAACGCCCCCCTACCTCCGCAAAGAGGTCTGGGGGGAACGTTCGGAACTCGAGTCCGTGGGGGTACTCCCACCGCTTCGCGTGGCCGGGACCGGCTCCGGATCGGACGATTCGGAGTCGTCAAGACAGGGAATCGTGACCGAGGTCGGCCCTGATGAGCGCGTTCGGGTCAATTGCGGACTGCAACACCCGATCTCCCTTCTCGTGCCTCCCAGGATGGAGGCGAGCGAGGGAGAACGCGTGACCGTCAGGATCTCTTCGCGAGAGCCGGTCCGCGCGCGGATCACCGCAGAGCCCCCACCGGGCTTCGCCGTTCGGCGCGCGGACCTGGGAACGACGCTCGACTGGCCCGACGCCGGCGTCCGTATCGGGACGTCCCGGCACGGCAAGGCGCTGAGCGTCGCGCGACTCGGCCCGCTCACCGAGCGAATCGAGCGTGACGGCGCGACCGTCGCGTTCGGCGCGCCCGAGCGCGGCCTGCCCGAGATCCTCGGCGTCGAAACGGCGGCCGTCGCCGACACCGAAGCGACCGTCACCGCCGACGACAGCGGGAACGGGGCCGACGGCAACGAGGCCAACGCCGGAGCCGAAAACGACTCAAGCGACCTGCCGGGCGGGTTCGACCGCTGGCTCGACACGATCCCCGGGCAAGGCACCGAAACGGTGCGAACCGAAGAGGCGCTGTTCGCAACGCTCGCGTGCTGCAATCTGAGGTGACGAACACACATGCCACAACCGGACAGACCACGAAAGGGTTCGATGGGCTACAGCCCCCGCAAGCGGGTCACCAACGAGGTCCCCCGTTTCAAATCGTGGCCCGACGACGACGGACAGCCGGGGCTCCAGGGATTCGCGGGATACAAGGCCGGCATGACCCAGGTAGTCATGCTCAACGATCAGGCCGACTCCCCGCGCGAGGGCGCAGAGGAGACGGTGCCGGTCACCGTCGTCGAGACGCCACCGATGCGCGCCGTTGCCCTGCGGGCCTACGAGGACACGCCGTACGGAAAACGCCCGCTCACCGACGTCTGGGCGAGCGAACTCGACGACGACCTCGGCCGGGCGCTTTCGCTGCCGCGCAACGGCGCGGATTGCACCGACGAGTTCGAAGCCGCTGTCGAGGACGGTCGGGTCGCCGATGTGCGCGCGATTACCCACACGGTGCCGAGCGCGGTTCCGGGCGTGCCGAAGAAACGCCCCGACATCATGGAGACGCGGATCGGCGGCGGGGACTCGGTGAACGAACGCGCGGAGTTCGGGCTCTCGCTATTAGAAGGCGAGCTCTCGATGAACGATGTCTTCCGGCCCGGCGAGTACGTCGACGTCGCCGGCGTCACGAAGGGCAAGGGCACCCAAGGGCCGGTCAAGCGCTGGGGGGTCCAGAAACGCAAGGGCAAACACCTGCGGCAGGGCTACCGCCGACGGATCGGGAACTTAGGTCCGTGGCACCCCTCGCGGGTGCGCTCGACGGTCCCCCAGCAGGGACAGACCGGCTACGAACAGCGCACCGAGTTGAACAAGCGCCTGCTCGCGGTCGGTAACGGCGACGACGCGTCGGTCGACGGCGGGTTCGTCGGGTACGGCGAAGTGGACGGTCCCTACGCGTTGATCAAGGGATCGCTGCCGGGCCCGGACAAGCGTCTTCTGAGGTTTCGACCGGCGATCCGACCGAAGGACCAGCCGCGCCTCGACCCCGAGGTGCGTCGCGTCTCGACGCAGTCGAACCAAGGCAGGGGCGCAGGAGCCGGCTCATGAACGTTACAGTCAGGAACCTCGATGGAACGGACGGCGAGGAGATTACACTGCCCGGGGTTTTCGAGACGGCCTACCGGCCGGACCTCATCGGGCAGGCGGTCAGAACCGCCCAGGCGAACCGCGCCCAGGACTACGGCTCGGACGAGTATTCGGGCATGCGGACGCCCGCCGAATCGTTCGGTAGCGGCCGCGGGATGGCCCACGTCCCCCGGCAGAACGGTCAGGGGAGACGGGTCCCCCAGACGGTCGGCGGCCGACGGGCCCACCCGCCGAAAGCCGAGACGGATCGCTCGGCGCGGATGAACGACAAGGCGCGAAAGCTCGCGACCAAGAGCGCTATCGCGGCGACCGCCGACCCCGAGATCGTCGCCGAGCGCGGCCACCGCTTCGAGGACGGTCTCTCGCTCCCGTTAGTCGTAAACGACGAGTTCGAGGACCTCGTGAAAACGAAAGAGGTCGCCGAACTGCTGGAAGAACTCGGCGTCGCGGCGGACATCGAACGCGCCGACTCTCGCACTGTGCGTGCGGGCCGCGGGACGACCCGTGGCAGGAAGTACAAACGGCCGACGTCGATACTGTTCGTTTCAAGCGACGAACCCTCGACGGCGGCTCGCAACCTCGCGGGCGTGGACGTCGCGACCGCGCGCGAAGTGAATGCCGAGGACTTAGCACCCGGCGCACAGGCCGGGCGGCTCACGATCTGGACCGAGAGCGCAATCAGCGAGGTGGCAGAACGATGTCAGTAGTGAAACACCCACACGTCACGGAAAAAGCGATGAACGACATGGACTTCGAGAACAAGCTCCAGTTCATCGTCGACGTCGATGCATCGAAACCGGAGATCGAATCCGAGGTAGAAGAACGCTTCGACACCCAAGTAACGAACGTAAACACGATGGTTACCATGGACGGAACGAAGAAAGCGGTCGTCACCTTCGGCGAGGACGACGACGCCCAGGACATCGCGTCCCGGATCGGGGTGTTCTGAGATGGGCCGACGCATCCAGGGCCAACGGCGCGGTCGCGGCACGCCGACGTTTCGCGCGCCGTCGCACCGGTATAAGACCGAACTCGGGCATCGATCGACCGAGGACGACGAGGTCGTCGCGGGCGAAGTCATCGGCATCGAACACGACCCCGCCCGCAGCGCGCCCGTCGCCGAGGTCGCGTTCGACGACAGCGGGACACCGGAGGCGTCCCGCGCGAACGACAAAGCCGACGACGGCGATCGCCGGCTCGTCCTCGCGCCCGAGGGCGTGCGCGTGGGCGAGGAGATCCAGATCGGGGTCTCGGCCGAAATCAAGCCGGGCAACACGCTGCCGCTCGCGGAGGTTCCCGAGGGGGTTCCCATCTGTAACGTCGAGCGCCAGCCCGGCGACGGCGGGAAGTTCGCCCGCGCGTCGGGCACGAGCGCCCGGCTGATCACTCACGATCGCCGGGTCGCAGTCGTCCAGTTGCCGAGCGGGCAGAGCAAGCGGCTCTCCCCCCAGTGTCGGGCGACGATCGGCGTCGTGGCCGGCGGGGGGCGAACCGAAAAGCCGTTCGTCAAAGCGGGTAACAAGCATCACAAAATGAAATCGCGGGGCACGAAGTACCCCCGCGTCAGGGGCGTTGCGATGAACGCCGTCGATCACCCACACGGGGGCGGCGGCCGACAGCACCCCGGCCTCCCCAAGAGCGTCTCGCAACACACGCCGCCCGGCCGGAAGGTCGGCGACATCGCGTCGCGCAGAACGGGGCGTGGTAAGTAATGAGTCAGGACTACAGAACCGGCCGTGAAGGCGAGTTTACCTACCACGGCCACACGATAGAGGAGTTACAGGACATGGATCGCGCGGAACTGGCCGAACTGATGCCCGCGCGCACGCGCCGGACGCTCGATCGGGGGCTTTCGGCGGGCATGGAGAAACTCGTCGCGAAGGCCGACACCCGCGACGAAGAGGAGTCGGCGAACGATCCGATCCGAACGCACTTGCGGGACATGCCGATCCTGCCCGAGTTCGTCAACAAGACCTTCGCGGTCCACAACGGTCAGAGCTTCGAGCGCATCCGGGTGCAGCCCGAGATGATCGGTCATTACCTGGGCGAGTTTCAGCTCACCCGCCAGTCGGTCGAACACGGGCAAGCGGGTATCGGCGCAACCCGATCCTCGAAGTTCGTCCCGCTCAAGTAACCACATCATGACATCAATTACCACAGTCGCGCGACTTCGATACACGCATTATGGGAATCAACTATAGCATCGACGCGGATCCCGAAACGACGGCGAAAGCCATGCTCCGGGAGCGCCGCATGAGCCACAAACACGGCAAGGAGATCGCCCGCGAGATCAAGGGCATGACCGCCGGCG
>PXRY01000061.1 GCA_003022925.1 Halobacteriales archaeon QS_8_65_32
ATTCGTGACAAGTAGTTGATAGTCCCGGGCGGATTCGAACCGCCGTCAATGGCTCCAAAGGCCATTATGATTGGCCGCTACACCACGGGACTCCTCCTTTCACTCGTCGTCCCGTGAACATTGAAAACGCTTCGCGTTTTCTCAACACCACGGGACTTCGCTTACTGCGCTCGCTCAGCCCCGTGTGCATCGCAAATCCTGCGGATTTGTTCAACTACGTGGGGACGAGAACGTTTCGTTCCCACGAGGCTCGGAAACCTAGCGGTTTCCTCACTACCACGGGACTTCGTACAAGGATACCGCCGAGACGCACTTGAACGCTTCGAGAACGGGAGGGGCGGCAGCTACCGTCGATTTTCCTCAGTCGGCCGCTTCAGGTGCAGCGTCGAGCAGCGCACAGACGTCCTCATCCGGCGCGAAACAATCCGGGCACTGTGGCTTGCGGTCGATGATCGTATCGAGGCGTTCGGCGACCGTCTCGTCGATCACGCTTTCTAACTGTGTAGCTTCGGTGCGGAACTCGTCGACCTCCAATACTTGTACCAGAAAGCGCTCGATGATGCAGTACGTCTGGAGCGACTCGCGGGCGCGTTCGGCCCCCTGGTTGGTCAGCGTCGCGCCGTGGTACTTCTCGTGGTCGACGAGCCCGCGCGACTGGAGCTTGCCGATCATCTCGTTGGCCGATGCCGGGCTCACGCCGAGACGCTCGGCGAGTTTGCCGGTCGCCGCGGGCTCGCTCTCGATCTTCTCGACGAGGTAGATCGCTTTCAAGTACTGATCGGCCGTATTCATTGTGTCTCCATCAGTCGAGTAACGTCTTCGACGCCTTCGGCTTCGTCCGCGCGAATCTCGCTCAGGACCGTAAGCAGTCGCTCGTGATCGACGCTGAAGTCCATTTCCGAGGACTCGATCGCGGCGATGAGATCGTCGTAGAACTTGTAGGCGGTTTCCTCGCTGCACAACTGGTCGTAGAGCACGTCGTCGAACTCGTCGTCAGCCTCGTAGCGTTCGGCGACCAATGGTTGAATTCGATCGAACGGGACGCTGTCGGCTTCCAACTCGTCGATCAGCGCGGTGAGGCGCTCGCGGTGCTTGGCTGATTCGGTGGCGGCGTGTTCGAGCAGGTCCTCGGTCGCCCGGTCGAGATGCGAAAGCGTCTCGCCGTGTTCGTACGCCCGAGCCTCGACGACCTCTTCGAGCACGACGCCGATCTGTAACAGGCGAACCAACTGCCCGTCCGATCCGATCCGGTGGCTTAGGCTCACGTGCTCACCTCCGGTCGCTGGCGGCGGCAGTGACGGCGGCGACGATGACGACGACAGTGACGGCAGCGAGGGTGGGAGACACGACGATGCCGATCCTGACTGTGTCCCACGCGGCCCGAGCGAGGGTAGGGGATCGGATACGTGCCGGAAGCGATACCTCGGTCCATGGTTTCAGTCTCTCGGCCGGCGACTTAAGCCGTTCCCTGCTCGCCTTCGTCGGGTAGCGGCGTCACGGGAACCGGCCCGGTAAGGCGGTCGCGGATCAGGGCCTCGACGTCGTCGCGGAACTCGGTGACGGCGATCTCCGAGAGCACCGGCACAAAGAATCCCTCGACGAGCATGTTCTTCGCCCGGCGGTTGTCGACGCCCCGGGAGGTCATGTAAAAGAGGTCCTGCTGGTCGACCTGCCCGACGGTCGCGGCGTGGCTCGCCTCGGTGTCGTGGTTGTTGATAATGAGCTTCGGCGAGGCGTCGGCTTCCGATTCGTCCGAAAGCATCAGCGTGTTCTCGCGCTGATAGGAGTTGGTGCTCCAGGCTCCCGCGCCGACGTTCTGGACGCCCTCGTAGACCGACCGGGCCACGTCGTCGAGCACGCCTCGGGTTATCAGGTCCGCGGTGGTGTGCTCGGCGTTGTGCCAGACCCGCGAGGCGATGTCGAAGTGCTGGTCCTCGTGTCCGAAGAAGGCCCCCACGATCCGGGTTTCCGAGCCGTCCCCGTCGAGGTTCGTCTCGACCGACGATTTGGTGAGCCGCGAGCCGATGTTGCCCTCGATCCAGTCGATCGTTCCGTAGGTATCCGCATTGCCTCGCTTCAGCGAGTAGTGATAGGTTTCCTCCGAGAGGTTCTGGAGCGAACCGTACTGTACACTGGAATTCTCGCCGGCGACGATTTCGACGAGCCCCGAGTAGTACCGCTCGCCCTTGACATCATCACCAGTCTCCTGGCGTTCCAAGATCGTAATCGAACTCGACTCCTCCGTGATCACGAGCGTGTAATTGAACAACGATCGAGAGTTCATCTCGGTGCGGATCGTCACGTCCTCGGCGGCGACGCCTTCGGGGACGTGGATCACCGTACCAGTCGAAAAAAGCGCCGTCTGGAGCGCCGTCAGGTAGTTCTCCTGGGGGTCGATCACGCTGCCGAAGTACTCCCGGACGAGCTCTTCGTGTTTGGCGAGTGCGTCGGCCATCGAAAGTATGGAGACCTCCTCGGGCCCGACCTGATCCTTGTTCTCGGCGGCGTTCAACGGATCGACGAACCCCTCGAAGTCGAGGTTGTAGAGGTTCGTCCAGTCCCGCCCGGGCGTTCTGATGACCTCGGGCATCTCGAGGTCCGAGAGCGCTTCTAACGCCTCCAGTCGTGTTTCGAGCAGCCACTCGGGTTCGTCTAACTCGTCCGAGATCTGCTGTACCTGTTCGTCCGTGAGGTTCGCGTGTACTTGCGTGCTCATCCGTCTATGTGTCCTCTGTAGTCGCAGTAACGTGGATGCTTCGATCGGTGACCGTCGTCCGGTTGTCGCCGGCCCGGTCACAGGAAGTCCGCTTCCTTCCCTGACCGTGAACATCGCGTTCGGAAAGAAGCGGGACGGGTCGTCGGGAGAGGTGTCCTTAGGCTTACCCGAGGCTGCCTTCCATCTCGAGTTCGATCAGCCGGTTGAGTTCGACCGCGTACTCGATCGGCAGTTCCTCGGTGATCGGCTCGATAAAGCCGGCGACGATCATCTGTTTCGCGTCGTCGTCGTCCAGTCCCCGGCTCTGGAGGTAGAAGATATCCTCGTCGCCGATCTTCCCGACCGTTGCCTCGTGGGCAACGTCGACCTTCGATTCTTCTATTTCCATGTACGGCATCGTGTCCGACGTGCTCTCGTTGTCGAACATTAGCGCGTCACACTCGACGTTGGTGCTCGAGTTCTCCGCACCGTCGGCAACGTGGACGAGCCCTCGGTAGTTCGTCCGTCCGCCGTCCTTCGAGATCGACTTAGACTCGATCGTTGACTTGGTGTTTGGCGCGTTGTGATAGACTTTCGCGCCGGTGTCGATGTTCTGGCCCTCGCCCGCGAAGGCGATCGTGATGTGGGTGTCGGTCGCGCCCGGCCCCTTGAGGATCGTACACGGATAGAGCATCGTGGCCTTCGAGCCCATCGAGCCCGAGACCCACTCCATCGTGGCGTCCTTCTCGGCGATCGCGCGCTTCGTGTTCAGGTTGTAGGTGTTCTTCGACCAGTTCTGTACGGTCGAGTACTGGACGTGGGCGCCGTCCTTGACGAACACCTCGACACAACCCGAGTGCAGGTTGAATTCGGAGTACTTCGGAGCCGAACAACCCTCGATGTAGTGGACTTCGGAGTTCTCCTCGGCGACGATGAGGGTGTGTTCGAACTGGCCCATCCCCTCGCTATTCATCCGGAAGTACGCCTGCATCGGCATCTCGACGGTGACGTCCTCGGGAACGTACACGAACGAGCCGCCCGACCAGATCGCGCCGTGTAGCGCCGCGAACTTGTTGTCCGACGGCGGGACGGCTTTGGTCATGAAGTACTCCTCGACGAGGTCGGGGTACTCGCGGACCGCCTTGTCCATGTCACAGAAGATGACACCTTTCTCCTGCCAGCGCTCCTGCATGTTCTGGTAGACGATCTCCGATTCGTACTGGGCACCCACACCGGATAGCGCGTTCTTCTCGGCTTCGGGGATACCGAGCTTGTCGAAGGTGTCTTTGATCTCGTCGGGCAGGTCGTTCCAGTCGTCGACGCCGCCGCGGACGTCGATGTCCGGCCGGATGTACGGCACGATCTCGGCAATGTCGACCTCCGAAAGGTCGGGCTGGCCCGGCCAGTCGGTCGGCATCGGCATCGCGTGGAACTGCTTCAACGCACGGAGCCGGCGCTCTAACATCCACTCAGGCTCGTCCTTGTCCTCGGAGATCACGCGGATGGTCTCCTCGTCCAAGTCGCCTTTCTCGGCTTTGAACGCCGATTTCTCTTCTTTCTTGAACTCGAAGCGCGCCTCAGTGTCGGCGTCTCGCAGGTGGTCTTGCTCTGAACTCATAGTGTATCTCTCGTCTGATTGTCCCTTGAGGCTGGTGCCTTATGAGGGTGCCGTCCGTCGATCGTTCGTCGCCCGTTCGTCACCGACCGGTACCGATCGGTGAGGTCGATGCGTCTTCAAGCGGTCTCGTAGACTTCCTCGCGAACCCAGTCGTACCCCTTGTCCTCGAGTTCGACGGCGAGTTCCGGACCGCCTTCCTTGACGATCTCACCGTCGAGCATGATGTGGACGTAATCGGGTTCGACGTAATCGAGGATGCGCTGGTAGTGGGTGATCTGAAGGATGCCGGCGCCCTGCTCGTCGCGCAGCGCGTTGATGCCCTGGGAGACGTCCTGCAGGCGATCGATGTCGAGCCCCGAGTCGATCTCGTCGAGCACCGCGATCGACGGTTCGAGGATCGCCGCCTGGAGTACCTCGTTTTGTTTCTTCTCCCCACCCGAAAAACCGGCGTTGAGGTAGCGCTGGGCGAACTTCGCGTCTATGTCCAACAGCTCCATTTTCTCCTGCATGAGCTGTTGGAACTCCGCGACGCCGACCTCGCCCTCCTCGACGTTCCCCTCCATCGGCGAGGAGTCGTACCCCGCCTCTTCGGCTTCCTCGTCGTCGCCTTCACCCGCCCCCGCTTCTCCTTCGTCCTCGAAGAGGTCCTCGCGCTCCTCCAATTTGGCGTTTAGCGCCGTCCGCAGGAAGTTGACCATCGTGACGCCGTCGATCTCCGCGGGGTACTGGAAACCCAGAAAGACCCCGAGTGCGGCGCGTTCGTTGGGTTCTAACTCCAGTAAGTTCCACGTCCGGTTGTCGTCGGCGATCGTGATACCCTCGCCGAACTCGCCGTCTTCGACGTGGATCAGTACCTCGCCGTCGGTGATCTCATATGCTGGGTGGCCGGCGATGATCTTCGCCATCGTCGACTTGCCCGAACCGTTCGGGCCCATCAGCGCGTGGATCTCGCCCGACTGCACTTCGAGGTCGACCCCCTTCAGGATCTTCTCGTCGCCCTCTGCGACCTCCGCGTGGAGGCCGCGGATCTCTAACCTTGCCATGATGCTCTGTCTCTCCCCTTTCATCCGTCTCCGACATAATCCTTTCGCAATCGAGTCTAGAAGGTTTTCGATAGCAGAAAATAAGTTCGTTCTCAGTGAACCGACGCATTGGACGGCGACCGACCGGCCGGTTCGGCTGATTCGGCCGATCCGATCGATCCAGTCGATTCGGTCATCCAGCCGATTCGAGCGATTCGATCGGGCAGTCGTCGGGGTCGGCCGGTCAGTACCTCGGTACGATCAGCACGGTCGGAGTAGTCGCCCGTCGAGCGGTTCACACGAAGCTATCGAACCCCGTCTGTGTCTGACCGCTTTTGACCTCGTTCCAGGAGATATCGAGCGCTTCGAGCACCCGCGAGATCGGCTTTTCGAGGGTTCGACCGAGCATCTTCTCGCGATCGATGACGAACTCCTCCGGTATCTGATCGGGATACTCGAAGCAGATTACGTCCTGTTCGCGCCTGAACTCGTTGAACAGGTCCCGGTGGTCGGCAATCGCGTCAGCGCGTTCGTCCTCGATTCGGTCGAAGAACTGCGGGTGGACCCGTTCCAAGTAGAGCAACTTGGGTTTCGACCCACGCTGGAAGTTCGTCCCCAAAAGCAGGTTCGCGTACTTCGCGCCGCGGATCTGTGCCCGGTCTATGTCGTACGCATCGAGGCGTTTGCCGATTCCGCCCGGGATACCGATCTCGCGGAGGAACGCCTCCCGGTCCTCGATCGATTCACCGATCTCGCCGCTCTCGAAGCGTTCGATCTCGTCGTGAACGTAGTCGCTTACTTCCCCCAGATCGTCCCCGTAGACGATCCGCTCGATCACTTCGAGTTGCACTCGTTTGGTGATCGAAGCGATGTCCGAGCGCTTGTACTCGAAGCCGGTAATGTCGACGTCGTCGATCTCCCGGCCGTCCTTCCAGATCACGTGCCCCGCGTACCGCTTTTTCTTGCCTGCCTGGAAGAACCGGCGGTAGAGCTTCTCGAACTCGATCTCGAAGCGGTGTTCGGCGGCTCCTAACTTCTCGCTCGCGAAGGCGTCGTACGAACCGTTGATATGGGTCGCGATCTCCTGGGCGCTCTCGACTGCCTCGTCGACCGCCACATCCTGTCCGAGCTCCAACATGACAGAATCGGTATCACCGTACGCGACCTGGTGCCCGAAGTCGTTCGCGGCCTCCTCCGTGAACTCCAAAACCGCTCTCCCCGTCGCGGTTACGGCGGCCCCGAACTCTTTGTCGTAGAGGCGGAACCGATCCCAGCCTGCTACCCCGTAGAGCGACTGACCGATCCACTGGAATTTGCCGTTGCGACCGGCCAACAGCGTGTGGTTGTCCGCAACAGTAACGCAGTAAACGCCGTCCTCGGCGGTGCTCCGCGATCCGCTACGATAGGGTCGCAGCGTGTTCTTTCCGTCTTCGGTGACGTAGATCCGCCACGACCCGCTGTCACGGTTGTACCCCGCCGTTAACCCGAGATGTGCACAGAGTTCGAGCACGTCGTCACGGAGGCGGTCGCTCGACATCGTGTAGCGCCACGAACCGACCTGCCGGTCGCCGTCCCCTGCGACGAGCGTTTCGAGGAATCGTTCTTTCTGTCGTTCGTCGGCGTTCCGGACGAGGTCGGGAAGGCGCTTCTCGAAACTCCCGCTTCCACAGAGGTCTTCTAAGAGATCGCCGAGGAGTTTCGAGGTGAACGTGTAGCTGCGGTCGTCAACGAAGTAATCGAAGCCCATCCGGTCTAAGAGGTCACCGATGTCGGCGTACGGACCCGTGCCGCCGTCGGCGACGGGAGCGTTCTGAGCGACCTTCACCGACGTCGCCGACCCGCGAAAGCCACCCGTGAATTGTTTCGGCTCCGACGTGTAGACGTTCCCTCCGGTCACGTACCAGGCGAGCAGATCGAGGAAATCGTCGCCGTCGTACGTTCTGGGAACCCACTTTCGGCTCGACTCGCGGCGAACGTAGCTCCGTTCGCAGACCGACTCGATGTACGCGCGGTGTTCCTCGAACTCCTCGGCGGTGAAGACGTATCCCGTCTGCCCGATATCGCTTTTTTTGACGCGACGCGGTTGCCAGCCGAGTTCCGCACGGAACGTATGGCCGTGAACGGATGGCTGTACCCAGACCTCGTATTCGCCGTCGACGAGGGCGGTCAGATCGATCGATTCGAGCGTCTCGCCGTAGTTCGTCGTCCAATCATGAGGGAGTTCGTAGTTGCAGGAGTCGTAGAGGTCGCCCGCCTCGACGAATCGGTATTCGTCCTCTACGATCCCATTCCCATCGTTCTTCCGGAGACACATCCGATGGTTCGGCGTCACCCGGAAGTCGGTCTTGCGCGTCTCGAAGTCGACCAGTTCGCCACGATAGTCGGGATACGCGTGCGTCTCAGTGACCGGTTTGACCTCCATCACCATCCGCTCGGGATCGAGGGAGTACACCTCGTCGCCGACGTCGAGATCAGTGATCCCCCGGACGCCATCGGGCGTGAGTACCTCCGTATCCGGCGTAAAGCAGTTCATCACTCTCTTGACAGCTCCTTGCTGTCGGTCGTAGCGGCGGTACTCGGAGCTGCCGTGCTCGCGGTCGCTTCGGAGTTCTTTGAACCGCTCGCGTTCCGCTAACAGGTCGTCGACCATCTCCCGGATGATCCCGCTCGGTTCCTTGCGGAAGTGGGTGCCGTTGGGTGCTCGGTAGGTCTCGCCGTCGTAGGCTTCGGGATCGACCTTGGTCTCGGGGGAGGCGTTGATCGTGACCATCGACATGGGATAGAGTGACGCCAGATCGAGCACCGCGACGTTCTCCCGCACGCCCGTAATCGGGTCGAAGACCGCACCGCCCTCGTACTCCTCGGCGTCTTGACGCCCCTTCGAAGGGAGGACGAACTCGCCGTGGACTTCGTGTAGCACGTACATGTCGACGACGTCGCCGGGCGTCGGGGCGTCCTCTAGCTTGCAGCCGGCGAAGGCGGCGACCTCGCGCCAGAAGGTAATCACGTCCTGTCCGCGGTCGATCTCGACGCAGAGTTCGACGTCGCGCAGGTTGTATTCGAGCAACTGCTCGGGGTCGTCCTCCCAGAGCCCGCCGATCGAGCCCGGATAGCGTTCTTTGCCAACGCCGAGTTCGACCTCGCCAACCGCGTCCAGGCGATAGGAGTCGAGTTCGGAGAACTGCGTGCGCTGGTAGGCATACAGCAGGTCGAAGACGACCCGCCCCTTGACGTCGGGACCGCCCCATCCGCCGGTCCAGACCTCCCCGACGCGCGAGAGCCGCTCGTAATCGAGATCGACCCCGCCGTTCTCCTCATCCGTTGCGCTCACCGCGCCCGCGGCGTCGGCGCTGGCTCCATTGAGCGTGTCCAGTCGGTCGATGAGATACGGCGCGTCGAAGTCGTCGAAGTTCCACCCGGTCGTGATATCCGGATCGGTCCGTTCGACGTAGGTGAGAAAGGCATCGAGCATCCCTTCTTCCGAGTCGAACGCCCGTACCGCAATATCGATTCCTGCCTCGCCGATCGACTCGTACTCGTCCAGCTCGTCGGGGATCCGGCCGTCGCCGTCAGGTGCGTCACATATCCAGGCGACGTACTCGTTGGTTCCCGAATCATGGCTCGTGAGACAGAGGATCGCCTCCTCGCCTTCCTCGGGGAAGCCCGATCGGTCGTCGACCTCGATATCGAAGGTCAGTACTCGAGGGCTGGCATCGGCCTCGGTGGGTGAAACCTCTTCGTGGTGGACGTCGATCACGATCCGCTCGTTATTAGCGTCCCCGCCGCCATCCCCGTCGTCGTCGGGGGTGTCGCTCGGAGCGTCGGCTACGCTCCCGGCGCTCGCCCGCCGATCGGGCACCCGAATACCGCTTTTGATGTCCTTGTCGATCAGCAAGCGGTTCGGAAAGAGGATGTCGGCTTCGAAGTGGTCGAACTCCTCCCTGATCCGGCCGACGTCCCGCGGGGTACGGGCACAGACCTTCGTCAGTTCCTCCTCGCGGATGCCCGTATACCCCTCTTCGGTGCGCGTGATGACGTCCTGATCGAGTTTCTCGTCGGTGACGGTCTCGGTAGGAGTGTAGAAATACGGCTCGAAGTCGTGAACGCGGACGTGGACGGCCGGTCCGGTCCCGTCGTCGTCGGGTCGGCGGCCGAAGACGTGGACGATCGGCCGTTCGTCGCGGCCGTTCCCGACGATCGTGTAATCGACCTGGGTAACCGCGACATCGATCGCCTCGTCGACCGGCGGAAACCGCTCGTCGTCGAGATCGACGACCGTCGCCGCCTGCCCGCCGTCCCCGGCGACCGCTTCGGCCGCGTTCGTCTCCGCCACGGCCGGTGACCCTCCCGCGTCGGTGAGCCGCGTCTGCTTCATGCGAACTGCTTCGCCGCCGCCAGTAAAAACACCAGTGGTCGCCGGAGCCAGCAGCCGACCTGCCGTCCTCCCCCGATATCGCTCAGGGGATTCGTTACGTTCGTGACGATGGGGAGAACGGCGTTCTTCCGAACCACCAGGGACTGCCAGCTTCTCGCCGGCGCTCGCTCACGAGGACGCTGGGAGACTTCGGGACGGTCCCGATGGCTCGCTTCCCGAACGCTGCGACGCTAAACACGATCCGTCGCTACTGTTCGCCCGACTCGCCCGTGCTCTCGGTGCCGCGTTGTACGCCATCGGCAATGGTCTTGTACAGAACGCCGAACAGTCCGGCGAGAACCACCAGTCCGCCGGCGAGCGAGAGGAGGCCGCCGACCAGCACGAACGCCGCGTTGCTGCCGTCGGTCCCGCCAGCGCTGACCGCGACGCCGATCCCGAAGACGACCGCGCCGACGAGGAACACAGTAATGAAATACCCTAAAAGAACGAATCCGTACTTGATACCGTCGACAATATTTACGGCTGCCATACGAATCGAACGAAGCTGTGGCGCATAGTCGTTTTCCACCGCGCCGGGGACCGGTCGGGTGACTGATTCGGATGGGAGGGTCAAAGCCGTGTGTTCACCGGGATCGGCGGTGAACGAGCGTTCCCGGGGCCTCGCCCGCGAGGAAGTCCTCCAGACTGCTGAGGCCGAACACCGACGCCGGGACATCGAGCGAGAACAGCTGTTCTATCTTCCCGTACATCCCCCCAGTGACGTCGGTCGCCTCGCTCGCGCCGAGGTACTCCCCCGCCCGCTCGAGCGAGGCGATCCGATCGATCACTACTCCGTCGGCGTCGAACACGCCCGGAACGGTCGAACAGAGTCCGACGCGGGACGCGCCGAGGCGGGTCGCGAGCAGTGTCACCAATTCGTCGCCGCTCACGATCGTCGCCCCCGACCCGGCATGGGCGACGACGTCCGCCTGGACCACCGGGACGAATCCCTCGCCGAGCATCCCGGAGACCGCCGTCGTCGATAGCGTTAGCTCCCCCGCCTCATCGCGCGCGCCGCCCGACAGCGGGTCGACCGGCAGTGCCGGCACGTCCCGCCCGTGAAACGCGTCGAGCACGCGATCATCGAGGCGTCCCATCGCGTCGTGGATCGCCCGTGCCGCCGCGGCGTCGTGGGTGCCGGCCGTCGTCGAGACGTCGTGTTCGTTCGCGTGGTAGTGCCCGAAGCTCCCCCCGCCATGGACGAGCACCAACCCGGCTCCACCGTCGATGGCGGAGACGTTCTCCGTCGCCGCATTCGCCGTGTCCCCCGCATCCGCCGCGTCCGCCGCTCTCGGCGAGCCGTCCGCGCCGACGTGTGCGGCGATCGCGTCGGCCGCCCGGCCGAGCGACGCCTCGTCGACCGTTTCGGGTTTTGCCTTGTCGGTGACGACGCTTCCGCCGAGTTTGAGCACCGTCGTCCTGGATTCGTCGGCCGTTCCGATTTCGTCCACGTCGTCACTCCCATTCGGGGCGTCGGTCACGAGTCAGGCCTCCTTGCGCACGCCTTCCGTGTCGAGTTCGGCACGAAAGGCCTCGGCGCAATCGACGGTGTGCCGGAGCGCTCCGGTGGTCTCCTCGCTCTCGTCGAGCGCGACGATACAGCCGCCGCCGCCGGCACCGGTGAGTTTTGCACCGAACGCCCCCGCGTCGCGGGCGGCCCACACCATCGCGTCGAGCGACCGGGCCGACACCCCCAATGCCGAGAGCAGCCCGTGATCGAAGTCCATGAGTTCGCCGAGGGCTTCGAGGTCGCTCGCAACGAGGGCGCGTTCGCCCTCCCGAACGAGGTCGCCGATCGCGTCGATCGTATCAGCCGCGAAGCCGTATCGCTCGCGCAACTCCCGTACGCCGGAAACGAGGTCACCGGTGTCGCCCGCGCCGCCGTCGTAGCCGATCACGAACGGCAGGTTCGGCGCGTCGATCGCGCTACAGTCCGATCCTTCGACCCGCACCGCGCCGCCGGTCGCCGAACAGAAGGTGTCCGCCCGGGAGGCCTGTCCATTCTGGACGTCGTATTCGACCTCGTAGGCCCGTGCCGCGATCTCTCGAGAGTCGAGATCGGTGCCGAGTTCCCGGCTTGCAGCATCGATCGCCGCGACGACGACCGCCGCCGACGAGCCCAATCCTGCCCCCAAGGGGATTTCCGACTCGATCGTGACCTCGAAGCCGGCGTCGGACGCGCCCGCAGCGTCCCGGGCCTGTGAGATCGCACCGTCGACGTAGCCCGTCGCCGCCGAAAGCAGCGAGTCGGGAACATCGATGTCCGGCGTCTCGTCGGTGTCACTGCTGTACTCGACGGTGAAGCCGTCGAGCGTGAGGTCCATCGCGTCCACCCGGAGCCGGTCGTCCGAGCGCCGTTCGGCCGTGACCGTTGCCCGCCGCTCGATCGCACAGGGGATCGCGGGTTCGCCGTAGACGACCGCGTGCTCCCCGAAGAGGTAGACCTTCCCGGGGGCGCTCGATGTAGCCATACTGAAGGGGGCGGCGGCGAGGGCTAAAATAACCCGCCTCGATACAGCGATGCTAACTTAGAAGCTTGTAAATAAGGGATCGTGCTGAACGGCTTGAAATCCCCCGACACGCTCGGCTCGGGGGGCTCACTGTGCTCCTCGTCGCTTCCTCCAGTCGCTCCTGCGGTGCTTGCGTCGCCCGCCGTCGCCGAGCGCGAGGTCGGCTCCGCCGACCTCCTCTAACGTGGTCGTTCGAGAGAGCTTCGCTCTCTCGTGATAAGCGTGGGACCGGAGGTCCCACGGACCATGCGAGCTGGCTTCGCCCGCGAGCAGATGTGGCAGCCTGCTGCAAGCTGGAAATCGTAGATTTCCAGCACTGACCGAAAGACGCCTCCGGCGTCCTTCGAACCACGGCGAAGCCGCCACGCGGTCGGCCCCTTTCAGTCCCGCCCCCTGACGGTTGTCCAGCTGGTAATCGCGTAAGTTGACGTCACTGTCCTAAGGACACAGGTGCGCTCAACGAGGGCTTCTTTGGAGTGAGCGAAAGACGTACCGACCGGCGAGCCATCGGGCCGAACGAATGACTCTCACCATCGATCACGTGCCGATCGCCCGTTCCGATCTCGACGCAGCCACCGAGGAGTTCACACGAGTCGGCCTCGAACCGGAGTACGGCGGCACCCACGCTGACGGAACCACGCACATGGCGGTCGTGGGGTTCGACGACGGCTCGTACCTCGAACTGATCTCGGGCACCGACCCCGACATCGAACCCGACCTCTGGCCCGCGTTCATCGACGCCGACGCGGGGCCGTGTGCCTGGTGTATCTCGGTCGAAGACGTCGCCGCGACGCTACAACGAGTTATCGACGCTGGTGTGCGCGTTGACGGCCCGCAAACCATGGCTCGCGAGCGGCCCGACGGCACCCGCGCCGAGTGGGACATCGGCTTCCTCGGCGAGCCCGGTAGTGAGAAATTCCCGTTCACCATCGCCGATCGCACGCCCCGGAGCTACCGCGTTTCTCCCACTGAAAGCGTCGCTGGCGGGCCGCTGACCGGCATCGAGGCGGTCGTCGCCGTCCGGAATCTCGACGCGTCGGTCGAGGCGTTCAGGCGACTGTTCAGGCTTGCGACGCCCGCGCGCGCAGAGATCCCCGAATTCGGTGCGGCGGTGGCGTCGTTCCCCGGTGATCCACTGATGCTCGCGACGCCGCTCGACGACGACCGGGGGACGTGGCTCACGAAGCGACTCGACACCTACGGTGAAAGTCCGTGTGCATGTCTACTCGGCACCGAGGACATCGAAACCGCCGACGAGGAGTACGCGCTCCGTGAACCGACCGAGTGGCTCGACCGACGGGTCGCCTGGTTCGATTCGGACGAACTCGACCGGGCGCTCGGCGTCGTCTCCCGATCGACGGCGGCCGCCGGTCGATGAACGGCTGCGACGCTCGATCGACTACGTGAAACACACAGGCGCGAATACGAACACGAGACTGATCGAAAACGAACTCAGATCTCGGTTTCGAAGTCCGACAGCGCAAAGGACGGTTCCGCGCCGCGGCGATCGAGCGTCTCGTTCGCGAGCAACCAATAGACCACCGACAGCGCCCGGCGGCCCTTGTTGTTCGTCGGGATAACGAGATCGACGTTGCTCACGAGATTGTTGGAGTCACACATCGCGATCACCGGAATCCCCACCGTGATCGCTTCCGTGACGGCCTGGGCGTCGCCGATCGGGTCGGTGACGACCACGATGTCGGGCTCGATATACCCACGATAATCGGGGTTCGTCAGGGTACCCGGAATGAATCGGCCGGTGCGCGCCCGAGCACCTACGGCGTCGGCGAACTTCTCGGCCGGATAGCGCCCGTACCGGCGACTCGTCGTCACTAAGATGCCCTCTGGATCGTAGTTCCCGAGAAAGGAGGCGGCGGTCCGGATGCGATCGTCGGTCTGGGAGACGTCTAAGACGTACAGCCCATCCGTGCGGACGCGGTGGATGAACCGCTCCATGTCTTTGGTTTTCTGCTGGGTGCCGATGTGGACGCCCGCCGCGAGGTAGTCCTCGACCGGAATGAGGAGGTCTGCCTCCTCGTCGGGCATGACGTCCTCGTCGAACGCCGGCCCGGCGGCCTCGGTATCCTCGTCTTCGCCTGTGGCGTCGCCCGCAACTGCGTCCTCAGCTGGTTCGTCGCTCGCAGCGTCGGCGTCGGTCGATGCTTCCTCGTCGGCGGGGTCGGCGTCGCCTCCGGAGTCGGGATCGGTCGTCGGATCGGCACCGACGCCTTCGGGTGCCGGCTCCTCGTCGATCTCCTCCTCGGCGGCGTCGAGCCCCTCATTGTCGTTCTGACTCATGTGGATTAGGTTGGAATCGGATTCGGTCCGGATCGGTTATGCGGTCTCCTCGATCCGGATCAGCTCGTTGAGTTTGGCGGTGCGCTCGCCGCCGACCGCGCCCGTCTTGATGAACGGCGCGCCGGTCGCGACGGCGAGGTGGGAAATCGTAGTGTCTTCGGTCTCGCCGGATCGATGGGAGATTACGGGCGAAAAGCCGTTCTCGACGGCGAGCGTCACGGCGTCGAACGCGTCGGTAAGCGTGCCGATCTGGTTCGGCTTCACGAGAATCGAGTTGCCCGCACCCCGCTCGATACCGGTCCCCAGCCGATCGGTGTTGGTGACGAACAGATCGTCACCACAGATCAGACAGTCCTCGCCGACGCGATCGGTGAGTGCGGCGAACCCTTCGAAGTCGTTCTCGTCGAAGGGGTCCTCGACGTACACCAGGTCGTACTCCTCGACGAGATCGGCGACGTATTCGAGCTGTTCGTCCGGCGACCGTTCGCGATCGCCGTAACGGTAGACGCCCTCGTTCCCGTCGTTCTCGTCGTTCTCGCCTTCGTTCTTTCCGTCGTCGCCGTCGTTCCCGGCCTCGTACAGCTCGGCGGCGGCAACGTCGAGGCCGAAGCCAATCTCGAAGCCGACATCGTTGGCGACGCGATCAGTGGCCTCCGCCATGATCTCGAAGGCTTCGGCGTCGTCGATCGACGGTGCCCAGGCCCCCTCGTCGCCCTTGCCGGCGGGAATCCCTCGATCCATGAGGGTGTCTTTCACCTCGCGGTGGACGGCGGCGTTCGCGAATACGGCGTCGGCGACGCTCGGCGCACCGACCGGCGCGGCGAGGAATTCCTGAATGAACGTCGCCTCGGCGGCGTGTTCGCCCCCACCGATGGCGTTGCCCAGGGGGATCGGCGTCTCGCCCCGGAACGCACCACCTAAATGCTGGTAGAGCGGCGCGCCGAGCACGTCGGCGGCGGCGGTCGCCATAGCCATCGAGATCGCAACCGCCGAATTGGCTCCGATCTCCGCGAAATCGTCGGTGCCGTCCGCGCCCCGAAGCACCGAATCGACCGAGCGCTGATCGCCCGCGTAGACCTGTCCTTCGAGGCGTGGCACGGCGGATTCGCGGGCGGCGGCGATGGATTCCCGGGCCGGGAGGGAGGTCGCCTCGTGCTCGCCGGTCGATGCGCCCGATGGCGCGGCTGCCCGGCCGAACCCGCCGCTTTCGGTCCGGACGTCGGCTTCCACGGTCGGGTTGCCCCGCGAATCGAGCACGCGGCGCAGTCGGACCTCGGTGACGAGCGTCACCTACGCCCCGCCTCCCTTGCGCTCGCGCCCGCGTCGAACGGTAAAGGGGAGGACGCCGGCGTCGTACTCCTCGGCGGCGATCAAAATAGGTTCGGTTTCGGCGCTGTCGATCAGCGTCGGCGCGCCGTAGGAGATCTGCAACGCCCGAGCGCCCAAGATCCGTGCTTTCTCGTACCGATTGTAACGCTGTTCCGACATGCTCTGGCTCATCTCTCCGTCGAACGTCGGTTCGCAAGTTCGCCCGGTTCACCGGACGCGCTCGGACCAGGGTCGTTGACGTGCCGACTCATTGGTACGGGGCAACGACATCGACGAGGTCGGTGTGTGAGACCATCATCCGCCGGCAGCAGTGTCGCTCGACGCCGAGTTCGTCGAGCACCGCGCCGGGGTCTTCGTCGCCGTCAACGGCGCGGGCCTTGAACTCCTCCCAGTGCTGGCCGACGACCGACCCGCAGGTGAAACACCGCACGGGAATCATCATCGTCGGATCACCGCCGTTCGACCGTTACGGGTAGTGACAAGTCCCGTCATCAGCGGTAGGACTTCTGATAGCGGGCGCGCGCGCCGGGCCCGCCCCACTTCTTCGATTCGGACTGGCGGACGTCGTTCACCAACAGGGAACGGTCGAACTCCATGTAGGCGTCGCGCAGTTCCGCGTCGTTCGAGAACTCGACCAACCCGCGGGCGATCGCCGTTCGGGCCGCGTCGGCCCGGCCGACCACGCCGCCGCCCTCGATATGGACGTCGATATCGACGCCATCGCGCTTGCCCTCCGCTAAGCGGAACGGTTCCAGCATCTTCAGCCGTGCCGGTTCGGGTTCGATTAGTTCCACTGGTCGGGAGTTGATCCTGACCCGTCCCGCTCCATCACGGACGGTCGCGCGGGCGATCGCCGTCTTCTTCTTGCCGCTCGTATTCGTTACCATGTCACTTTGGCTCCGAGTCGCTCGGACAGTTCGCCGAGCGCGATGAACTTGATGTTCGACAGTCGATCGATCGAGGTGTCATCCAGGACTTCTGCCTCCTGGTCACCCTCGTAGGGGTTGCCGAGATATACCCGGACGTTCTCGAACGCCTCGCGGCCGCGCGGGCGCTCGTAAGGTACCATCCCGCGGATCGACCGCCGCATGATCCGATCCGGGCGTTTCGGGTAGTAGGGCCCCCGATCGGACCCGAGGCCGACGCGGGTTTCGTAGGTGTCGATGGTGTCTTCCTTCCGGCCGGTGATCACCGCTTCCTCGGCGTTGACCACGGCGATCCGCTCGCCTTCCAGCGCGCGTTTCGCGACGTTGCTCGCAACCCGCCCCAAGATGCAGTCGCGGGCGTTGATCACGACATCGGCGTCGAACTTCGCGACGCTCATCGGATCACCCGGACGTTCGACCCCTGGGGGTTCTGTTCCATCGCGTCCTCTAAGGCCATCGTTGCGCCGACCTGCTCGATCTTCGTCCGCGCCGTTCCTGAGAAGTCCATCGCCGCCACGGTGACGGGCTTTTCGAGCACGCCGCTGCCGAGCACCTTGCCCGGGACGACGACCGTTTCGTCCTCGCGTGCGTAGCGTTCGATGCGGCCGAGGTTGACCTCGGCGTGTGTTCGACGGGGCTTGTCGAGCTGCGCCGCGATGTCGGCCCACACGCCCGATTCCTCCTCGCGGGCGGTGGTTCGTAACTCGTCGATGAGACTCGTCAGTCGTGGGTTCGTCTTGCTCATGTGCTCACCTCTGTGATTCGATAATCCTGTCCGTACTCGTGGTCGTTGCACTGGTCGTGATCGTCGCGCTGGCTGCGACCAGGGCCGGTCGCGTCGGAGAACTGTTGTTGCAGTCGCGGTCGATAGTGCAGGGAGCAGGATTCGAACCTGCGGACTCCTATGAGACAGCGCCCTGAACGCTGCGCCGTTGACCTGACTTGGCTATCCCTGCACGCTCTCGTAGTTCGATCCCGTTCCGTCAAATCGGTTTCGATCGCCGTCGTCGAAGCCGTTAGGGTCGGCTCCGACTCGCCGCCGCTCGCTCGCGTCCGCTTTCGCGTTCGCGTTCGACGGCCTACACAGGACGGGAGCCGGCTCACAGCTGAACGGCCTCCCTGAGTTCCTCGGCGCGCGCTTCGATGCTCGAAATCGCTTCGGTCACCAGTTCGTCGACAGTGAGCGAGCCGTCGGTCTCGACGTGGAAGACGAACGCACCGGGGATGTCTTCGACCGCCAGTTCCTTGCCCGGGTACCGCTTGCGGAGATCGTGACCGAACTCGCTCGTCGGGATCAGCTCCTCGCCGTCCTCGATCACGCCCCGGAAGACGTGTGGTTCTTCCGCGGCGTAGGCGTCGAGATCGCCGACCTCCTCGACGCGCTGGAGATGCCGGTAGCCAACGGCGATCCCGCCCTGATGTTTGGCGTGGCTCTGACCGCGTTCGAGCACGGCCTCGGCTTCGATTTCGAGGCGTTGATTCTCCTTGAGCTTGATGATCGGGACGTTGTCGATGGTCGGCTGGACCATCTCCTCGTAGCTCACGAGATCGCCCGAATAGGCCGTATCGGGCCCCGAAACGTCGAGCGACAGCGTCACCGACTCGCCGATCTCGAACTCGCCCGGCGGCGTCGAGAGGGGCACTAACCCCAGCCTGAGGGAGATCTGCTCGTCGAACATCACACTGGAGTTCTCGACCACGCGTACCGTGTCGATCGCCATTGTCGGGACGTCGGCGATCATCGCCCGCCGGATGCCGTTGGCGAACGCGGGCGTGATCCCCCGCACGAGGAAACGCGCCTTCTCCGGCTCGCGCTCGATGAACGTCACCTCGTAGCCCGCATCCGACGCCGATCCCGCGTTCGAGTCCGAGTCCGACCCTGATTCCGTGCTCATAGCTGTCTCAGAAGCCGGCGCTCTTCGGGGCCCGGGTCCCGTCGTGTGGAATGGGAGTGACGTCCTCGATACGACCGATCTCGATACCCGCACGCGCGAGCGCTCGGATCGTCGCCTGTGCACCGGGGCCAGGATTCGTCTGCTGGTTACCGCCCGGGCCGCGAACGCGGACGTGAAGCCCCGCGAGACCGGCGGCCTGGACCTCTTCGGCGACGCCTTCTGCCATCTGCATCGCGGCATAGGGCGACGCCTCGTCACGATTTTGCTTTACGACTGACCCGCCGCTCGACTTCGCGATCGTCTCCGCACCGGTCTGGTCGGTGACGGTGATCAGCGTGTTGTTGAACGACGCGTAGACGTGTGCGATACCCCACTTGTCGCCGTCTCCCTGCCCGTCCTGTCCTTGGCTCATAGCTGTGTCCCTCCGGTATTTCCGGTGTCTTCGGTATCTCCGGGACCTCCGATACCGTTCATTCCTGACCCTCCGCTCGCTCAGGGTGTAAGTCGTCGGCGAGCGGGCTCGTCTCGTAGAACTCGACTTCCGACTCCTCGCTGGCTTCGACCTGCCGCGAAGGCACCGTCACCCGCTGGCCCGAAATGGCGACGTGGCCATGGGAGATGAACTGTCGGGCCTGTTTGGGCGAGTTCGCGAGTCCTTTACGGTACGCGACGGTCTGGAGCCGGCGTTCTAAGACGTCCGTGACGCCGAGTTCCAGTACGTCGTCCAATTCGTCGGCATCGGCGAGCACGTCGAGCCGTTGCAGCCGGGCGAGGAACTGGTTCGCTTCGTTCGAGACGTCCTCGCCCTGGCCCTGGCTCTGGCCGATCAGCCGGCGGGCCTCCCGGCGATAGGATCGCAGTTCGGACTGGGCGCGCCAGAGTTCCTCCTTGCTTTCCAAGCCGTAGCGGCCGAGAAGGGTTGCCTCCTCGGCGATGCGCTCGCCCTGGTAGGGGTGATTCGGCGTCTCGTAGCCCTTGGTGTTCGAGCCGAGCGCCATTACCCTTCTTCCTCCTCTTCTTCGAACTGTTCCTGGATCGCTTCGACGTTTACGCCAACGGTGCCCTCCGAACGGCCGGTCGATCGGGTGCGTTGACCGCGGACCTTCTGGCCGCGCTGGTGGCGAACGCCCTTGTACGAGTCGATCATCTGCATGCGATTGATGTCCTGCTGGCGTGTGAGATCGAGATTGTTACCGACGACGTGTTCGGTCTCGCCGGAATAGAAGTCCGCCGGTCGGTTCGTCATCCACGCGGGCGCTTCGTCGGCGAAATCCGTGACCAGCGAGACGATCGCGTCAACGTCCTCGTCGTCGAGTCGGCCGAACGTCGCGGTGCGCGAGACCCCTGCTTCGGCGGCGATGTGTCGGGCGACCCGGCGGCCGATCCCGTTCATCCCTAATAGGGCGCGCTCGACGCTCGCAGTGCCGTCGAGGTCAGTCTGTCCGATGCGGACGAAATACCGGATGTCCTCTTCTTCGTCCTCGTCCGCTTCGTCGTCGGGTCGGTCCTCGTCTTCAGTGCTCATGTCGATAGGGTGGGTGTTGCGGTCGTGGCCATGGTCATCGCGGCGGTGGTTCGATTCTCAGCGCCGGGGTAGTCAGTGGTCAATCCGGTGACGTCGCGGCGGGGATTTGAACCCCGGAGGCTGTGAAGCCACAGAGTTAGCAACCCTGCGCCTTGGGCCAAGCTTGGCTACCACGACGCGCGATTCGTGTCATCGTCGCCCGGTACGGACTCGGGGGCGATCCCCTACAGCTGAATGCGTACCGATATAACCGATTCGGGGTACTTAAGCACAACGAAACGTCTGACCCCGATCGCTCGCGTTCCGGACGACGAATCGCGCCTTCGGGACGAACGACGACACCGCCACGCGCCCAGCGGCCTCCGAATTCCATCGGTCCTATCCGCATCCAACGATCCCAACGATCCGTTCGTGAACTGCCGAGTCGAATGCTACCGGATGGACGGGCAGTGTTTAGTCAAGCCATGCAGACCGACGGCAACCGACTCGGGTGGGACTGGAAGGGGCCGACCGGTCGGCGACCCCGACGAAGTAATCACCGGAGGCAAGCGAACGCAGTGAGCGAGCCGAGGAGCGTGGTTCGAAAGGCGCGGAGCGCCTTTCGTCATCTGCTCGCGGGCGAAGCGCGCTCGCATGGTCCGCGGGACTCACAGAGTCCTATGCTCATTGCGGGACCTTCGGTCCCGCTTGCACCAAAAACGCTCCGCGTTTTTGCCACATTCACGAGAACTCCGTTCTCGTGAGTAAATGGGAACTCGGAGAGTTCCCATTACATCACAAAAGACGCGAAGTGTCTTTTGAACGACAGCG
>PXRY01000062.1 GCA_003022925.1 Halobacteriales archaeon QS_8_65_32
GGAGGGGCAGTACGATTCTGATTGAAGAGGCAGAAACGCACATGTATTCAGGCTACGTTAGTAATATAGCTCGAACACTAACCGAGATACCTCAAGAGGACATCCGGCTATCCATTACGACACATAACATCGACTTTGTAGAATCATTCGTGACTGATCCAGTGCAGAAGTCATATAGTGATCACCTTAAGAAAGAATTCAAATTAATACAGCTTCCATCTTCAACCGTCAAGGAGTATGGCTGTACCGAAGCTATGGAAAGAACAGATAAACACATAAGCATCTCCGTGAGATACAATGCCTGGAAAGATCGTCATATGCGAGGGTGAAACTGATAATCGGTTTTTCGAGTGTGAACATCAACACAAGCATGGATCAGTAGACTGTGATAAGTTTCACAATGACAAGAACGATCTATCAGAGATGGATCGCATCAGACAGTCCTTAATTAGTGACTTTAATTACTTATCAAATCGGAAGGAGGGATTTCGAAAGTCATCAAAGCACCCGCTGACGTGTGTCTTGATGTTCGCGATCGAGATTTCGACTTGCTCGTTATGGTAGATTTGGACAACAACTCCATCAGATGCGTTATAAATGATTTCGAGAGAGCTGAAGAATACATACTCGGTAAAAGTATCATTGGCTCCGAACGTTCTCAGTCGCAACGAGCATGTGGTCTGTCCGTCCTGCGACCTCACTGTTCCTGGAAAATTCACTGATTCGTATAGCTTCGTCGCATTCTACGACGATCTTGAAGCCGCGGCCGGGATCATTCACGGCGACGAAGCGTCCGATCAGACGGAAACTCCTCCCCAGTCACCAGGAGAAGCGCGAGGAGGTCGAAGGACTCTTAGAATGTCTCGGCATCAACCTCGGTTCCTTGCGTCGCTGATCTCTCCGTTTCGCCTCTAGCCGCTTCCGATTTCGGGAGCACGGGTCGTTCCGACCGTTTCGCTTACCCGTAACTCTCTCGTTAGTACTGGTCATCGAACGGATAGGTGAACGACATCGGGGCTGCCGTACGTCCCGGAACTCAGACGGATTCGGGTCGGTCGTGCGCGTCCAGTTCGTCGAGTTCGAAGCCGTCGTCGGTCGAGCGCCCGCGGACGGTCACCGTCTCGCCTAATCCCACCGAACCCTCAGCGTCGAACCGGATCGTCCGCTCGCCGCTGTCGACGATCACCGGGCTTCCGGCCTGAACGACCGTGCCGGTGATCTCCTCGATCGGACCCGATCCGGCCCCGACGCCGTAATCGATCCCGACGTCGGTGTCGTCGGCGTCGTCGCCAACGTTCGATTCCGTATTCTCGCGTTCCGGAGCCGTTCCGTCGGCGAAGGCCGAAAGCCCGTCCGACGACGCGGAATCGGCTCCCGAAGCGCCGGCGGTATCTACATCGGCTTCTCCGTCGGTACCGGCTCCGGCTTCGGTTCCGGTTTCGCCACCGGTTCTGCCGTCGCTGCCGGCGCGCGCCGTCGAGCCGTTATCCATCCGGGTAACCGACGAGCGCCACCCGGCCGACGCCTCCATGTCATCGCGCCAGCCGTCCTGAATCTCGACGTCGGCGAAGGCGACCTCGTCGCCCGGGCCGATCTCGTAGTCGGCCTTCTCGCTCCACAGCGCCACGCGGATGTCCCCCGAGCCGTCCTGGACGCGGACGTTGCGAACCTGGCCCTCCGAGCCGTCGTCGCGGTCGAACGTACGCTTCGGGTCCGCCGAACGAATCACGCCGGCGATGTCCGTGGTCTCCCCGATTTCGAGATCGGTGATCGGGGTCGTGTCGGGGACGTATTCGACGTCGGCGTCGACCGCCTCGACCGCGCCCCGGGAACCGACGTGGAGTTCGAGGTCGCCGTTTCGCTCCCGGACGTAGCCGTCGACGACTTCGACCGTCTCGCCGGCGGCGAGTTCCTCGACGCGATCGGTTCGCTCGCCCCACAGCGTTACCCGAATCCGATCGGTTTCGTCACCTAAGGTGAAATTGGCGACCTTTCCTTCGGAACCGTCGTCGCGGTCGAAGGTGCGGACCGTGCCGGTGTCGAGCACGACGCCGTCGACCGTGACGTCCGATCGGCCGAGCGCGAGTCCCGAAATCGAGTCCTCGGCGTCAGGCACCTCGATCTCGACGTCTTCGTCGATTTCGACCTGATCGACGCTTACTTCCAGGCCATTGTAGCCCTCGTTCGGGCGACCTTTGATCCGGAGGACGTCCCCGTCTTCGAGTCCCTCGGCGGCGCTCGCGGCCGCCTCGTCCCACAGCGCGATCCGCACCGGGCCCGTTTCGTCTGCCACCTCGACGTTTAAGACCTTGCCCTCGGGGTCATCGCCGTCGCGCTCGAAGTTTCGGATGTCGCCGATCCGGACCACCTTGCCGAGGAACTTGACTTCCTCCATGCCGGGTTCGATGTCGGCGATGCCCTCGACTTCTCCTTCGTCGAGTTCGTGTGCGATGAGCATCGCTGCGGTCTCCTCGTCGGCGAGCCCCCCCATCTGTTCGACCTTCGACGCGACGGCCTCGCGAAAGTCGGCTTCCGAGACGTCGGTGTCGAGGTCGGCGTAAGTGTCCTCGATCACGCCCATGCTAGATGAATCGACTGGCGAGCGTCGCGCTTAAACGTTGTCGTTGCCCGTATCCGGGCGCCCTCGGTCTGATTTCCGTGCCACAGGTCGCCGTGTAACGGTCGACCGCCGCTCGCTCTCTCGTGGGTCATGCCGAGAGCTACCAATCCGATCGGTTATCAATCCCGGGGCAGGAGCCGACCGACCGGGTCGCTGATCGGAGCGATCGAGGTGGAAAAACAGCGGGCCGTCTTCAGGCCGTCGCCGTCGTGACCCGGCTCTCGTCGGTCGCGCCGCGGTGGACGAGCACGACCGTCTCCGGCGCGTCCGTAGCGAAGGTAACGGTCGCCTCGTAATCGATCTCGGTGAGGCACTGCGAACAGACCGTTCCGCTCTCGCGCTCGAACTCGGTCGCGACGACGAGCCGCAACCGGTCGCGGGCACGGTCGTACGCCGCCTCCCCGATGATCGCCGTGGCACAACTGTCGCTGCCGGTGATCGTCCCGGTCGCGACGACGCGTTTGGCCTCGAACCCGATCGTTCCCTCGCTTACGGGGTTCCCGCAGGTCCGATCGCCCACATTGATCGTCCGATCGGTGATCGCGCGCCGGTCGGAACCGGTCGTTGACCGCGCACTGGCCGTCGATTCCGTGCTCGTGGTCGATCCGGGCGTGTCGGTCGCGGTTGCCGTCGGCGTCGCCGGTCGGGTCGTCGGTTCCGCGGTTTCGGTCGCGGTCGTTGACGTCTGAGTCGCCGTCGGCGTTCGAGTCGCCGCGCTCGGCTGTGCAGTCGTGGTCGTGGTAGTCGTTGTCGTAGAAGTCACCGTCGCCGACGTTCCTGTCGTCTCCGTCCCGGTTTCGGTTCCCAACCCGGGGTCCGACGAGCCGCCGTCGCCGAGACAGCCAGCGAGCAATGGGGTAGCGAGCGTCCCCGCTCCGACGAGCAACTCCCGGCGGTTCATACGAGCGGTTACGACCTCGGAGACAAATCCCTTGTGACGGTATCAAATACGAAAACGCCGGCTCTCGACGACCACATCCCGATCACCGACCGGCGTACGACGTGGGGTCGAACCCGAAAATCCGTGCGCTCGACCCCTCACCCTCCGTCAGGGACGCTCGTTCGTCGCGGACGGCGACCGGAACCGATTTACGTTCGACTTCGGTAGTACAATTGAGTCCTGGTAGGGTAGTGGACCATCCTCCTGGCTTGCGGAGCCAGGGACCGGAGTTCAAATCTCCGTCAGGACGCTATACACGCCTTCTATTGGGTAATTTCGCCACCAACGAACCCAAGGTAAAGTAGATGCCTAAAGTCAAGACGGTTGAAGCGAATATCGATACCGACGCTGTACGGCGATTCTGGAACTGTAAGGCCAAAAAGAACGTTCGGAGGGAATCGATGAGTTCTATTCTCCCCGATGATGTGCCGATCATCCCGAAACCGACGAACGAATACCTCAACGAACGCCAGTTAGTAGACTACAGGGAGCATCGAGAGAACTTCCTTGAGTGGCTGTTCACTCTGGGGAAGCGACCGGAGTACGGGGAAAGTTATCTCCATGCAGTCAAAAAAACACTGCTTACCGAACGGATCTATTTTATCGAGCAGTATGGGACGAGAATGGATACACCACGATTATAACACAGGCGCAACTTCGTCACAAATCGGAGCAGACGACGATGCGCTACGATCAGACTCCAGTAGAGGATCGCCGGGACGCCCTTGATCGGATGAGATAGTCGGATCATTACCCTATGCGATGGTTTGATTTGAAGCGGGCTAACGATATTATCCGGGTATATGAGCACTGAACAGGTCACTGAGAACATCGATGTAGACGCTACTCAGGACCCGATTGAGAACTACCAGTCCCTTGCCTCTCGCGAGCGGAAGCAATCGAGGGAAACAGTGGGACGACGGTTCATCAACCCACTTCTACGGGGATTTCCTCGATTTCGTCCAGATCATTGCCGATCTCCCTGAAGATTTCGTTCTGCTCTCGTTCGCTCGGAACCCCGTGGTCCGCCTCGTGTAGTTCCGTTCGCTCGCTTAACGTCGCTAACGCTTCGGCGTTCGAGTACCTGTCTCCGGGCAGGCCGCTTTCCTCGTCGATAGCGGTAAACAGGTCCTTTCGGCGCTCATAGACGAAGCTGACTTTCCGCTCGAACGCGAACGCCTTGACGTTCGATTCAGCCATAGTAGGTGTCGTTCTAGCATCTAAACGATTCGTTGCGTGGTAGAAACCGTGCTACTCTCGTTTCGAGCGATCTCCTCGTAGCTTACGAAGCCAGGGACCGGAGTTCAAATCTCTGCTGGGACGCTCCAGGCAGGCACGGCGGTGAGCGAAGCGATCGGGTCGTGCGGTAGACAGAAGCGGTAAGGAACAGCCCGCGTTCTTGCTCGCTGAGGTCCGACCCGCCCGCGGCGTCGCTGGTCGGGGCCGTCCGCGTTGTCGCCGTCTCGGAGGCGATCGGCGTCCGCGTCGCCGTGTCAGTCGGCGTCGGCGAAGGCGTCGCGGTACGGGTAGGAGCCGCCGTCGTTGCAACGGCGGTATCGGTCTCGCTCGGAGCTGCGGTCGCGGTCGCTGTTCGGGTCTCGGTTTCGGTCGCTGTCGCAGTTAGCGTCGGTGTTGCCGTAACGGTCGGCGTGACAGTCGCGGTCGCCGTCGTGGTTGAGGTGGGTGTAGCGGTCGGAGTTGTCGTGGTAGGGACTGGGGTAGGAGTAGGGGTGGCTGTGGTCGTCGCGGTCGCCGTGGTCGTCGGGGCCTCGACAGCGTCGGGGTCGATCCGCTCGCCGTCGACGAGGACGACCGCCGTTCCGCCCCTGATGTCGATGTCAGTGAGTTCGCCGGTAAACGTGTAGTCGTCGGTCCCACCCAGGACCGATCCCGACGCGTCGTTCCCGCTCGCCGAATCGGGGAACTCAGCCTCGACGGGGTTCGCCTCCTCGCCGAGTTCGATCGACCCGCTGACGGTTACGTCGTAGAAGACCCGCTCCTCGCCCGTGCTATCGATCACCAGCCGGCTCCGGTCGCCCGTCTGGGCGAACTCGCCGCCGATCGCCGCCGCCCGGGTTGCGGGGTCGCCCTCAGAACCACCGTCGACGGCCGGCGTGCCGGCCACGCCCGCGACCGCGAAACCGACCAACCCGGCGGCGAGAAGCGCCGCGAGGACCGTTCGTCCGATCCACCCCGAGGTGTGATTCGATGCCATCGTAACGATGAGCACAGGTCGGAGCCACCGCGTATATCGGTATCGGCTGTGAGGCAGCGCCGATCAACGCCGGAAGCGTGGCCGTCGTCGGCCTCGACAGCGAACGCGCGTCGGCGACCGAACGGAGAGCCTACTACTCCGGCGTCGTCGCGTTCGGCTACTGTGTCGTCGACCGCTTCGACCGCTTCGATCGGCGTGTACGGTCGATCGTCCAGTCGGTGATCCGGCCGGCGTCGGCATCGTACTCGACCGTCCCGATCGAACCACGGGCTGGCCACTCGCGCCGATCGACCGCCGCTTCTATTTCCTGGCGTACCCGCGCGAGGTCCCCGGCGACCGCCGTCGGGACGTCGACGAGTTTCAGCCGCTTTTCGCCCAGAACAGTGACGACCTGGAGGTCGCCCCGGCCGTTCGCCGCGCCCTCGGTGAGCCGACCGATCAGTTCGCCGCGGGCGCGCATCGATGGACCGAGTTCCGTCGTCATTCATTACTCACCTGACATCCTATCGGCGATCGGCGCTCCGAATGAACTTTGTGGCTCCCGTTCCCACTGCGAACCGGCGCGCCGACCACGGTCCTCGCGTGACGCACCGGATCACGGACCGTTCCGGCGGAACTGGACCGGATCGGCTCGAACGATCACCCGCGGTTTGCCGCCGTTCGAAACGGCTTCGCGCTTTCGTAGCACTCCTGTGAGATGCCGGGAGACGCCGAGAGGTGCTTCGCGTCTCTTGGAGCCCGGAGGCTTCCGGCGCGCTCTCGATGACTCCGTTCGATGAAACCGCTCCGACGGACACTGCTGTCCGGCCGCTCGGTGCGTCGCTCCCCCTCAGTCGAGGACGTGTTCGACGTCGTACGAGCCGAGCTGGCGCACCCACCCGTCCGACACGAGCGATTCAATCGCCGCGATTGCGTCTTCGGTGCGGTCCTCGTAGAGCCCCGCGGCGACGTCGACGTGAAAGACGTAATCGCCAAGGCGCTCGCCGCTCGGCCGCGACTCGACCCTTGTGAGGTTGATGTCCCGGTCGGCGAAGGGTTCGAGTAGTTCGAGCAACAGTCCCGGGTAGTTCGTGTTCGGATAGACGACGAGCGAGGTCTTCCCGCCGGCCGCTGAGCGCTCGGCCGCCGGGGCAACGACCAGGAATCGCGTCGCGTTCGACGTCCGGTCCTGGATGTCTTCGGCGAGCACTCGGAGATCGGCGTCGGCGTTATCGGGATGGCCGATCGCCGCGATTCCCGGGTCCTCACGGGCGCGTTCGACGCCCGCGGCGGTGCTCGCAACGGCTTCGAGCCGGGCATCGGGGTACTCGCCGTCGAGGTAGGTCCGACACTGAGCGAGCGCCTGGGAGTGACTCGCCACGGTGCCAAACGAATCGCCACGAGCGAGTAGCGCGTGGCGGATCGGCGTAACGACCTCCTTCACGACGGCGACCTCGCGGTCGGCGAGGGCATCGAGGCTCTCGGTGACGCTGCCTTCAATGCTGTTTTCGATCGGGACAACCCCCCGGTCGGCCTCGCCGTCGACCACCGCTTCGACGATCCCTCTCACTGACTCGCGGAAATCGATCACGTCGGCAATCGCCCGTGCCGCCCGGTGGGAGTAGGTCCCCGCAGGGCCGAGCGTGACTGCGTTCATGGCTTCCCGATAACCCGCTCGCGGGCAAAACGCTGCTGATCCATCGGGGCTGTCGTCCGCGCTCCCGGCGTCTCACTCCGACGGTTCCGTTCGGTACGCCGCGACCGCCTCGCGGAAGTCCGCCAGAACACGGATCGCTTCGCCGGTTTCGCGATCGGCTGCGACGTGAACCACCGATCCCGACGCTATCAGTTCGCCCGTCTCCGCCTTGTCCGTCGCCGCCTCGCCGGCTTCCTCCGCGCCGGTTTCCTCCCGGTGTACCTCGAAGGCGGCAGTGAAACTATCTCGCCGATTCTGACGGTTCCGAGCCGGCTCTCGATCACGTCCTCGAACCGGGCGGCAGCGTGGTAGTCGAAATCCGCATGGGCCACGTGGGTCGTCCAGCCCTCCTCGTGCATGCGCTCGTAGCGGTAGTCGATCGCCCGAAGCAACGCATTGAACGCCTCGTCCATGTAGGTGAAGTACGTGCCGTAGAAGACGATGCCCTGAGCGTCGGTTTCGGCGAAGCGCACGCGATCGGTCCGTATCACCGGCAACTCGGTGTCGGAGTCGGTCATGACTGTCACTCGTGTCGGATCGAGTGAATCGTCCGCGCCGGGAAAAATACTTCTTGCGCAAACACGAAGTGGATCCGGGGATCAGATACGCCAGCGAACCGCCCTCGCGTTACTCGCGCCGGGTTTCCTCGGGTGGCTAGCGATCCTCCATACCGGCGGTCCCGTCGAGAGCGAGCCGATTAGCCTACTCGGCCCGATCGCGTTCGACCCGATGTGGGCGCTCGTCGCCGGAGCCGGTATGGCGCTCGCGTACGGAGCTACCGGTCTATCGAAACCGCGCCTCGTGGACTGCCTTCCCCAGTTCTATTCGTTCTCGTACAGCCCGGCTGCCCGCTCGGCGATCCAGTCGAGCACCGAAAACAGCGCGTCGAGGTGGTGGTTCGCCGATAGTTCCGAGGCCGTTACCTCGCTGGCGTTCGGCGGGCAATGGAAGTGTTTCTCCGGAGCGTCGGGCTTCGGGTGTCAGTCCCACCGGCACTGCCAGCGTCCGTTCTCGTGCGTCTCGACGTAGTGAAAGGTGTAGTCGCCATCGTCGAACCACCGAACGTCGAGCCGGGCGGCGGTGACGAGTGCCGGGTACGCTGTCGCGTCGAGTTCGATGACGAGCGACCGCGGCGACCGTGCATCGGGGGCGTATCGCTACCCGGCGACTAGCGGGTGCGACGCCGCTCGTCGACCCAGCGTCCCGAGAACGGCGACGTCGAGGCGTCCCTCGGGGAGATCGCTCATCTCACGCCGAGACGCCGTTCGCTCGACCGTCGGCTCGCTGTTCCGCACGCCGGAGCACGCCGATGTCCCGTCGGATCGTCCCGCCATTCGGTCAGATCGTCGCGGATCTCGTGCAGTCTCTCGTGATCGTCGGGAACCACCTCACTTCCCGTGACCGCATCGGGGTTCGGAACGCCGTATTCCGCCCGCAGTTCGTCGTCGCGCGCGAGGAGGTCGTCAACGCTCCGGCGCAGTTCCTCGGCTGTGTACTCGCGTACAAGGTCTTCGATCCGCTTCCAGCGGAAGTACGAGTCGTTGCGCCGGTATCCGGCCGATCGTCCCTCGCGGCGCTGTGCGACACCCATCTCGGTCAGTTGGTCCAGCGCGGACCGTGCGCTGGTCTCCAAGCAGTCGGCCCACCGAGCGAACGCGGCGACCGTCGCCCCGTCGTGAACGCCGACGAGCACGTCGTACACCCGCTGGAACGTCGTCCGCTCGGCGTCCCAGGACTCGCGCGCGGACGTCTCGTCGTGGTCGACTACTGGCTCGTTCCCTGGATTCATAGCCCAGTTTCGGCCTCTCGAATCATATATGTTGCCTGTCGTGCGGATATACGGCTGATAAATAGATCGCCAAGCGTTTTTCCTGTTGCGACGACGGTCGCCGAGAGTATTGCTATACTACCGAGACGATCGTTCTCGGTCGTTCGATTCGTCGACAGTGTTCAGGTTCGCCTGCTCGATCGAGCGTCGAAACCCCGAAGCCTTCCTCAGCGATTCAGCGTGTGGATCGCCTTCTCCTGGGCGTTCTCGGCGGCTTCCATCACGGCCTCGCCGAGCGTCGGGTGGGTGTGGATCGTCGCGCCGACGTCCTCGACCGTGGCACCCATCTCGACCGCGAGTCCTAATTCGGCGATCGTCTCCGAGGCTTCCGGCGCGACGACCTGCGCGCCGAGGACGAACCCCGACGATCGGTCGGCGACGATCCGGACGAACCCATCGGGTTCGTCGAGCGTGAGCGCCCGCCCCGACGCGCGCATCGGCATCTGGCCGGCGACCGGCTCGAAGCCTTCTTCCTCGGCTTCGGCTTCGGTGAGTCCCACGGTCCCGATTTCGGGATCGGTAAAGACCGCCGCCGGGATCGCCTGGTAGTCGAGCGCGGCGGGTTCGCCGGCGATGACTTCGGCGGCGACCTGGCCCTCCTTCGAGCCCTTGTGCGCGAGCATCGGCTCGCCGGCCACGTCCCCGACCGCGAAGACGTCTTCGACCTCCGTTCGGGCGTACTCGTCGGTAACGAGAAAGCCCTTCTCGTCCGGTTCGAGACCCAGCGCGTCGAGCGAGAGGGTATCGGTCACCGGTTCGCGCCCGACGGCCACCAACACTTTTTCCGCGCCGAACTCCGAGATCTCGCCCTCGTCGTTCTCGGTTCGGAGGGTCAGGCCGTCGCCGCTCTCGTCCCAGCCCTGGGCCGCCTCGCCGAAGTGAAAGTCGACACCGATCTCCTCGGCGCGACTTTTGACCACGCGGGCGACATCGTCCTCGTAGCCCGGCAGCGCTCCGTCGAGGGCTTCGACGACGGTGACGTCCGCGCCGAGTTTCGCGAAGACGGTCGACAGCTCCATGCCGATGTAACCCGCGCCGACGACGACGAGCTCGGCGGGCACCGAATCGAGCGCGAGTGCCCCCTTCGAATCGATGACGTTCTCGCCGTCGAATTCGAGCCCCGGGAGTTCGACCGGTCGGCTCCCGGTAGCGATCACGGCGTGTTCGAACTCGATCGACTCCGATCCCTGGCCCTCGCCGCTGTGAGCTACTCGGACGGTGTTCCCGCCGTCGAACTCCGCGCGCCCCTCGACTAAGTTCACGCCGTTCGCCTTACAGAGCTTCTCGACGCCGCCGGTAAGCCCGGAGACGACCTCGTTCTTCCAGTCGATCATCCCGCTCAGGTCGACGGCTGGATCGGCGTCGATTCCCATGTGTTCTCCGTGGCCCGCGTCGTAGGCGACGTCGGCCGCCGAAATGAGCGCCTTCGAGGGGATACAGCCGTGATTGAGACACGTACCCCCATACGCGTCCTTCTCGACGAGCGTGACGTCGAGATCCAGTTGTTCAGCGCGAATCGCTGCCACGTATCCGCCGGGACCAGCGCCGATGATCAGTACGTCCGTGCCTGTGGTAACGTCTCCGACGACCATAGGGGGTCGAGAGTGCCGACGGGCAAAAGTGAGGTGGGTCGTTGCGGTTTGGTTCTTCAACAATACTTCTATCGCCGCTCTGATCGGCCGCGTTAGCTTACGCAATTTTCGCAAACAACCGCTACGGGTGGGACTGAAAGGGGCCGACCGGTCGGCGACAGCGGGCGAAGCAAGGACCGCAGGAGCGAGCGAAGTCGTTCGAAAGCTTTCGTGTTGACAAGAGGCGCGGAGCGCCTCTTGAACCATGAGCGACGAGGACCGCAGCGAGCCCCCCGAGCCGAGCGTGTCGGGGGCTTTCTAACCGGTTAGCACGATTCTCGACCGACTCCATGTCCCTGTGTCACTATTCCCAACACCCGGAGTTTAGCGCGTCGCCTTCTTCCAGGACTTGAGGTCGAGCACCTCTCCGTCCAGGTTCTCGCTTGCGACGTCCCGGGCGGCCCAGACGAACATTTCTGCTACCTCCTCTGGATCGCGCCCACGCCCGCCAGTAACCTCGGTCGCCACCGTTCCCGGATCGACAACGCCGACCGCCTGCTCGGCGTCGGCGGCGAAGCCTCGCACCAACCCTTCGGCGGCAGCTTTCGAGACGGCATAGGCCCCCATGCCCCCGGTCGGTTCCCGGGCGACCGATCCCGAGGGGACGAGTACCCGACCGTCTGCGGGCATCCGCGGGAGGGTTTCTTTCACGGTGGCGAAGGTACCCCGAAGATTGGTCGCCATCGTGTCGTCGAACGTCTCGTAGGACTCCTCGGGGAGTGCCATCTCGCCCGGGTTGCCGTGATTGACACCCGCGTTCGCGACCAGGACGTCGATTTCGCCGTGTTCGCGGGCGGCGTAATCGACGAGTCCCCAGGCGTGGTCCTCGTCTCGCACGTCGGCTTCGATCCCTTCGGCGTTCGACACGTCCTCGAATGCTCTCTCCAATTCGCTCTGGTTCCGAGCACAGCCGACGACCGACGCGCCCGCCTCGGTAAAGGCCCGCGCGACGCTCGCGCCGAGTCCTCGGCTCGCGCCCGTCACGACTACGCATTTCCCGTCCATGCTCCTTCCTATATCCCGGGGGTGGTGTTAACTTAGGAGTTCGGAAAAGAGTGACAGATCGTGCTGGGCGGATTGAAAGCCCCCGACACGCTCGGCTTACGACCGGACTCGCGGTGCTCGTCCGTCGAACTCCCGCTCGCTCCGCTCGCGGGAATCACCGAAGACGGTCCTGCTCGCTCCCTGCGGTCGCTGTACGGGCTGCGACTGCCGAACTCTCACTCGCTCATGGTTCAAGAGAGCAAAGCTCTCTTGTCATTGCGGGAAATCTCCGATTTCCGGCAATGACGAGAGACCGAAGGTCTCTCGAACTACGGTGCTTACGTCGCTCGCCGTCGCCGACCGGTCGGCCCCTTTCAGTCCCGTCCGGCAGTGCGGTCAACGGCGAACTACGGGAAGACGACCTGACAGTCGGACGAGACGACGTTCCGTTCGCGCTCAGTCGAGCAACAGCAGTCGCGGCTCTTCGAGGTATTCTCCGAGGCGGTTCGCGAACTCCGCCGCCATCGCCCCGTCTACCACCCGGTGGTCGATCGACAACGACAGCGGCAGCGTCGGCCGCGCAACCACCTCGCCGTTCATCGCTACGGGCCGTTCCTCGATCGCGCCGAGACCCAGGATCGCCGTCTCGGGGTAGTTGATGATCGGCGTGGCGTACTCGCCGCCGACCGCCCCGAAGTTGGTGATCGTAAACGTTCCGCCCTGCATCTCCTCCCGTAAAATCGAGCGGTCCCAGGCCTTCTCGATCAGTTCGTTCGCGTCCGAGGCGATCCCCAACAGGCCCTTCCGGTCCACGCCGTCGACCACCGGCACGATCAACCCGGCGTCAGTGCCGACCGCGACGCCGAGGTTGTACTCGTCCCTGAGGACGATCTCCTCGGCGTCCTCGTCGAGCGAACTATTGAGATAGGGGAACTCACGCAGCGCGGCGACACACGCTTTCATCACTAACGGCATGTACGTCAGCGAGATGCCCCGATCCGCGGCGACGGGTTTCAGTTGTTCGCGCGTCTCGACAAGCCCGCTCGCGTCTACTGTATCATGGTGAGTGACGTGCGGGGCAGTGTACACCGAGCGCTCCATCGCCTGCCCGATCGTCCGCCTGATCCCCCGATAGGGGACCCGTTCGCCGGCCCGCTCGCCAGTCGCGGTCGCCGCACCGCCTGCATCGGCCTCGTCGCCTTCGGCAGCCGCTTCGGTCGCTCCGGCCGCCGACACCGCCCGCGCGTCGGCTTGCTGGGCTTCCTGCTGGCTCCGTGCGTACCCCTCGACGGCTTCCGTGGTGACGAACGCCTCGCCGTTTCGCTGTTCGGTCGCGGGCACCCGGTTCAGATCGACGTCCATCTCCCTGGCCACCCGACGGGTCGCGGGCACCGCGAGCGTTCGGTCGCGATCGGCGGCTTCGACGCTCGCCGCCTCATCGGCGCTGGCGCTCGCACTCGCCTCGGCGCTATCGATGCTTGCCTCGGCACTGTCGGCGCTGTCGGTGCTCGTTTCGCCCGCCGCCGCGTCCGCCGGTTCCTCGACCGCTCCACTGGCCGACCCTGCTGCGGGCCCTCGGTCGTCCGTCGCCGTCCCCGAAGCCGACTCACGTCGCTCGCGCTGGCCGTTCGCCGCCGTCCGGACGTCGCCGTCGACGACGCGACCGGCCGACCCCGATCCCTCGACGCTCCCGATATCGACATCGAGTTCCCGCGCGAGCCGCCGAGCGCTCGGCGCGGCGAACACCCGGCCGCCGCCTCCGCTCGCCGACTCGGCGTCCGCCGTCTCGGCCGTCGCCCGACCGTCGCCGCTTGCTTCGGCACCCGAAGCATCGGCTTCGTTGGCCGTCCCTGCTGTTTCCGGTTCCGTAGCGCCCTCCGCTGGCACGTCGGCGTCCGACGCCGCCTTCCCGTCGTCCTCACCCTCGACGGCGAAGGTGACGATCACCTCGCCGACTGGGACGACCGCGCCGGCTTCCGCGTGCAGCTCCTGTACCGAGCCGTCCACCGGCGAGGGCACCTCGACGACCGCCTTGTCCGTTTCGACTTCCGCGACCGGCCGGTCCTCCGATACCTCCTCGCCCGGTTCGACCAGCCAGCTAACGATCTCGCCCTCGGCGACCCCCTCGCCGACATCGGGCAGTTTGAACTCGCGAACCATTAGAAGTCGATCGCCTCCCTGATGCCTTCCTCGACCCGGATCGCGTTCGGCAGGTAGTAGTCCTCTAGTGCGTACAGCGGGAACGGCGCGTCGTAGCCCGTTACCCGGCCGATCGGTGCTTCCTGGTAGAGCAGGGCCTGTTCTTGGAGCGTCGCCGTGATCTCGCCCGCGAGGCCGCCGGTCTGGGGAGCCTCGTGGACAACGACCGCCCGGCCGGTCTTCTCGAACGACTCGACGATCGTCTCCTCGTCCATCGGCGAGAGCGTACGCAAATCGACTACCTCGACGTCGATCTCGTCCGCTACGTTCTCGGCGGCGTCGAGCGTCGGCCGGGTCATCGCGCCCCAAGTAAAGGCCGACACGTCGCTGCCATCCCGGCGGACCGCCGCCTCGCCGAGCGGCACAGTATACGCTTCGTCGGGGACGGAATCGCGAAACGCCCGGTAGATGAGCTTCGGTTCGAGGAACACGACCGGATCGGGATCGCGGATCGCGTTCGCGAGCAGCCCTTTCGCGTCATACGGCGTACTCGGCACGGCTACCTTGAGCCCCGCCTCGTGGACGAAAAACGCCTCCTTGGATTCGGAGTGGTGTTCGGGTGCGCGGATGCCGCCGCCATAGGGTGCCCGGACGACCATCGGACAGGTGAATCGCCCGCGACTTCGCGTGCGAAGCCGGGCGGCGTGGGAGACGATCTGGTCGAACGCCGGGTAGGCAAAGCCCGAAAACTGCATCTCCGCCACCGGCCGCAGCCCATGCGAAGCCATCCCGATCGCCGTCCCGACGATCCCCGACTCCGCTAAGGGCGTGTCGATCACTCGATCGTCACCGAACTCCTCGAACAACCCTTGTGTAGCCCGGAAGACCCCGCCGTTGCGACCGACGTCCTCGCCCATTACCAGCACCCGCTCGTCGCGGCTCATCTCGCCATACAACCCCTCGCGAACCGCCTGCACAAGCGTCAGATTTTGGGTTTCGACGCTCTCGACATCGGGCTCGTGCCGGTCGTCCTGTTCGCTTTGTCCCTCTCCTTGCGTTCCGTTCGCGTCGTCTCGTGATACCTGGCTCATCGAATCACTCCCTGAGTAGTTCCTCGTCGCCGTATTCGGCGCGCAGTCGCCGAAGGTACTCGTGCTGTTCGCGGAGGCGTTTTGGCATCTCAGCATAGACGTGCTCGAAGATCTCCTCGGGTTCGGGCCGGGAGACGGCTTCGGCCTCCTCGATCGCCTTCGCGACCGCGTCCTCGACGGCCG
This sequence comes from Halobacteriales archaeon QS_8_65_32, assembly GCA_003022925.1. GTDB lineage: Archaea > Halobacteriota > Halobacteria > Halobacteriales > Halococcaceae > PXQR01. The sequence continues at coordinate 15,307 of PXRY01000062.1, forward strand.
TTTCGATCGCGTCGACGCCCTCGTCGTCGATCCGGCCGGTCTCCCGAAGGAACGCCTCCAATCGCGGGATCGGGTCCTTCGCGCGCCAGCGCTCGACTTCCTCGTCCTCGCGGTAGACCGAGGGATCGTCGGCGGTGGTGTGGGCACCGAAGCGGTACTGGACGGCCTCGATCAGCGTTGGGCGCAACTCGCCCTCCTCTGGGTCTTTGGCCTTTTCGACCGCCTCGCGGGTAACCTGATACACTGCGAGGGGATCCATGCCATCCACTTGGACGCCCTCGAAGCCGTAGGCTCCCGCTTTCTTGGCGATCGTCGCACTCGCAGTCTGGCGTTCGCGGGGGACCGAGATCGCCCACTGGTTGTTATTGCAAAAAAAGACGTTCGGCGTGTCGAACACGCCGGCGAAGTTTAGCCCCTCATGGAAGTCGCCCTCGGAGGTCGCCCCGTCACCGAAGTAACACAGGTACACCCGGTCTTCGTCCTTTAGCCTCGCGGCCCACGCCGCGCCCGTCGCGTGGGGGATCTGGGTGGCGATCGGCACCGAAATGGTGAAGATATTGGTATCAGGGGGAATCGCGTTGCCGCCCTCCGATCCCATCCAGTACAAGAGGGTCTGTTTCAGCGAGAGGCCACGGACGAGCGACGCGGCGTGTTCGCGGTAGCTCGGGAAGATCCAGTCGTCGTCGGCGAGCGCGTACGCTGAGCCGACCTGTGCTCCCTCCTGGCCCGATAATGGTGGGTATGTCCCCATTCGGCCCTGGCGTTGGAGACTCACCGCGCGCGTGTCGAAGTGCCGGGCCAGGCGCATCTCCCGGTAGATGTCGACTAACGCGTCGTCGGAGAGGTCGGGCACCTCCCTTCCCTCCCGAACGTGGCCGTCCTCGTCGATGATCCTTACCTGCTCGTCGGGATCGTGCTGTAGCGTGCTCACCGGTGTCTCCTCCCGACTGACATATCGTGATAGTTCGTCGCGTCAGTTATAGCGTTTTCGTAAATAGCTTTTCCTCGTTGCCAGTATTGCCATCGCGTGACAATCGCTCGCTTCGATCGCGGCTCTCCCCCGACATCGTGTTCGCTACCCTCTCGAATCAAACGAACGGAGAGTCAGGTGCGGCAGCGAGTAGGCGACCCACCCGATGGTGCGCTTCTCACGACGGATCGATCGCCGGCCGTTCGGCCGCGAGGCTTGGGGCTCGGTTCTCGACGCGCGGCCAGCCGTCTTCCCAGACGAGTCGATCGAGCATGAGCGACCGGCGGGGGTCGCCCGGCCCGTTCGCGAGATACGGGTCCGAGCGGTCGTAGGCGTGATACAACAGCCAGTCCGTCCCGCAGTCGTCGGTCGCGATCGCGTTGTGGCCCGGCCCCAGAAAGCGGTCGCTTTCGGTCATGACGAGCGTGCCGTACGAATCCCGCAGGTCCCGGCCGTACCGGGTCTCGTACGGGCCTGAAAGCGACGTCGCCCGGCCGACCTCGACCTGGTAGGTCACGTCCGGCGGGACACAACATACGCCGCTGGAGACGAACAGGTAGTAATAGCCCTCGCGCCGCATGACGTAGGCAGCCTCGAAGCGGTTCCCGCCGATTCGCGTTTTCTCGCCGACCGGCCGGCGACCGTCCGCGGACAGTTCGGTCAGGTACAGGCCATTCAAACTGCCCCACAGCAAATGGGGAACGCCGTCGTTGAGGTAGAACTGCGGGTCGATCGAGTTGAGCACGCCGACCTCGAACCCTTGGAATACCTTGCCGTGATCAGTAAAGGGGCCCGCCGGATCGTCGGCCGTGGCGACGCCGATGCCCTGTTCCTCTAGGGCGTATTCGGGCCCGCGATCGACGAGCGAGTAGTAGAGGTAGTATCTATCACGATAGCGCGCGATATCGGGAGCCCAGATCCGATCGGCGGGGCCGGTTCGTGCCAGCCACTGTGGCACCCGATCGAAGGCCTCGCCGACGTACTCCCAGTTCACGAGGTCGGACGAGCGGCAGATCGGAACCACCCGAAGCCCCTCGCCGTCGCCCCAGTCGTTCGCTGTCGCGTACGTGTAGAAGAAGCCGTCATCGGCTCTGGTGACGGTTGGGTCGGCGAAAACCGGTTCGAAGACCGGATTATGATACGTGCCTCGATCCTCCCGGTCTCCACAGTCGGCGCTCGATCCGTTCGATTCACCCGACCGTCCCGATATCGCCGTACACCCTGCAGCGAACGCTCCGAGCGCGCTCCCGACGCCGCCGAGGAATGTCCGTCGGTCCATGATCGTAACCCCTCGTCGCCCGTGTTCGTCCTTCGACCGGCCTTCGTCCTTCGGCCGACGCTCGCTCTCCGATCGTTCCGCTCGTTCGTCGTTCACCACCCGAGTCGCCCGTTGTCCGGATCGTCCGCCGTTCGCTTCCCGACGGTCAAAAAACTCCCGCGTCGCGAGCGGCTTCTCACTGTTGTCGGTTCTCGCCCTCGTCAGTTCCCGTCTCCGAGCGAAGCAACGGTGAACGCTCGCCGAAGGTCAACGGATAGAGACACGCCAATACGTCCAGTGGTCCATTCGCTTGTCGTAGACGTATGAACCTAAAAGCCGCGAAAGCGTCGCCGTTCTCGTGGTCGGCGCGGTCGTCGCCTCAACGCTTCGACGCCGACGCTTCGATTTCCTCTCGCTTGACGATTCTCGACCGCTCGTACAGGACTGCGCGAACTCGGCGCGGGAGTTCGGTGCGAACCTCCTCGGGCGAAGGCGATCGCCTCGATTTATCGGAGAGTGCCGTGCCTACCGTCGATTTCGACGACCGTTCTCCTCGACTGTCGACCACAGAGTCTTGTCGTTGCGATCCGTAGCGATGGACATGTCGGTGCTGGCGACCGGTATCGTCTCGGACATGGACGTCATGGACGGTGAGCCGGTAGTCAAAGGAACGCGCGTTCGAGTAGCGACGCTACATCGCGCCGTCGAGGGGACCGGTCTCGATCCCGAGGTGGTCGCCGAGAAGTACGGCGTCTCGAAGGCCGACGTCCACCGGGCGCTCGCGTACTACTACGACAATCCCGAGGAGATGGCTCGCCACGAACGGATCCGACGCGAACTCAAGGGGCAGGCCATAGACGACGGAGCGAAGACGCTCGGGGACCTTCGACGCGAGCATAAAGAGCGATGACATGACGCGGACCGATGCAGGATAGCTAACTCACGACCGATGACCGAGTGGCGTTTTTCGTCGACGAGGATACTGACCTAGTGACGGCAACGACGCTTCGCGATCACGGTTACGACGCGACCACTGTGCAGGAGACGGTCGGAAAGGGAACCGAGGACCCGGACGTCCGTGCATACGCCGATCAGACCGATCGGGTACTCGTCACCACCGACCGCGGCTTTCAGCGGCCGGAGCGAAATCGCGGTATCACCGTTCTCCTGGTCCCCGGCGACCTCGATGGACCCGCGATCGCCCAGCGTACGGTCGAAACGATCGAGTACGCGGAAACACCGGGTGATCTCGGGAATGTCGTTTGGCTCTCCGAGGAGTAGCTCTCAGACCGTCCGTTCGCTTACACGTCGTTCGTCCACGGTTCCGTCCGTGTCCTTTCTTCCGAACGAAAAGAGTCCTCGTGTCGCTCATTCCCTCGGTGTCGCGGTCTCGCCGACGACGCGAAACTCAGCAACGGACCGACTGAAGGTAGTCGCAGGACTCGGCTCCGATGGAAACCGTAGAACGTGACGCAGCCGATTCGCGGTCCTGTTTACGATCCGCGCCGGACGCGAAAAGCGGAACGACGTCGCTTCGATCAGATCCCGGAGCGTGAGGTCGCCGCCGTCGTGTCCGCTTTCAGTCGCCGCCTGCCGGTTCGACGGTCACCGAAATGACGTCTTCGGTGTCGGGCAGGTCGTAGTCCTGGTCGAGGTTGTCGACGAGTCGGACGGGTTCGTCCTCGGTCGGGCCGGTGTTCGGGCCGTCCTGGCGCTGGACCTGGTCCTCGCCGACGCCCGGTTCCTGGTTCTCCTCGGTGCCGGCGTCGTACAACCCGACCTCGGCAGTGACGTCGCCGCTGATCGGGTCGTGGCCGTCGAACAGATCGAGACCGTCGTCGCCGCCGAGCGCGTAGAACCAGTCGTTCGAAGGGACGAACATCGTCGCGAGCGAGAGTCGGTCGCCCGGCTGGGCCTGGATCGTGAACTCGGCCGACTGGCCCGGCATGATCGGCGGACCGCCCGCCGGAGCGGCGAAGGGACCGCTCTGACCGACGCCCTCCTGATTGTCGAGCGTGCCGAACAGCGTCGCGGGGATACCGTCCTCGGCGACGGCTTCGAGACCGTTCCCGCGGGCGGGTTCGCCGTCGGCGAAGATCGGTGCCTCGTCGGTGTGGACCGCGTACGCACCGGGCGACAGCGGCACGGGCTGTTCGGCCGGATCACCGTCGGCGGACGTTTCGAGCGCCGTCGCCGAGGAGACACATTCGATCGTCACAGTAAAGCGCTGGATGTCGCTTCTCTCGTTGATGATGAACTGGTCGGCGATCTCGTCGACCTGTTCCAACGAGCGGGCGGGGTCGAACGCCGCCGGGGCCGACGGCTCGCCGGCGAGCATGGCGATGTAGCTGGCATGGCGGGCCTCAACGCTGTGAATCGAGAGCGCCGGCCCCAAGATCCCGTCGTTGTCGATCAGCGGCGCGGCACCCCGGTAGGCGGAGACGCCGACGGCTTCGATCACGGCAGTGAGTTCGATGAACTCCGTGACCGAACTGTAGGGGAAGTCGTACTCCTCGGTCTCGACCGTCTTGCCGCCGAGAACCGTGATGACGTACTCCAGTACGGCCGCGTGGGTTGCCTCCTGTGCACCGTAGGCCTCTAGCTCGCTGTAGACCGCCTCCGCGTCGCCGACGTCGAGGTCGGAGTTCGCGATGTCGCTCGCGTCGTACTCGTCGAGAAAGCCCGCGTAGAGGGCCGATTCGAGCCGTTCGAGCGTCAGCGCGGCATTCAGGATGTCGAGGACATCGGGTCCATCGTCGCCATCACCGTCGTCGCCGTTATCGTCGTCGCCGCTGTCGTCGGCTTCGCCGCCGTCGTCCTCGCCGCCTTCGGTTCCGCCGGCCGCCGCGACGCCGGTGCCGGCACTCGCCAGCGCGAGTCCGCCGCCGACTTTGGCTGTATTGCCCATGAACGTCCGCCGCGAGAGCTGGTTGCCGACGCGTTCTAACATACTCACTGACGCCTCGTCGGATCGGTCCGCTTCGTTGGTTTCGGGGGTCATGTCTGTTGGGTCGCTTCTGACCACAAGAATCTATGATGTAAGCAAATGGATTAAAGCTATTCTAGAATTGCACCCAACTCGCACACGCGTTCTCCGAGCGCCGAGTACTCGGCGGACGCTGGCGTCCGAGGACCGGTCGGACGCACGATGACGCATCGGAGGACGGTCCGTGCTCGCGTCGGTCCTAACGAGTCCCTGGTCCACGACCCGATCGAACCCCTACGCGAAGTCGTTCACGACGTCGTTCGCCTCCGTTCTTCGGGACGGTGTGTTCCGACGCCGAGACCGGAGAACCCGCTGCCGGTCCCGTCGTTCGCCGCCGTTCGGACGAATCGGCCTCGGTCTCTGGCTGCACTACTCGGTACGGACGACTCGGTACAGGTCAGTCGCCTGCGGCCGCCCGCGCCCGCTTTCGCGCCGTCTCGACCGATTGGCCCTCCCGGAGCACGGCGTCGACGAACAACTCGCCCGCCTTGTAGGACGAACGGACCATCGGCCCCGACGCACAGTAGAGGAATCCCAGTTCCTCCTCGGCGACCCGCCGCCAGGTCTCGAACTTGTCCGGCGGCACGTAGGCCGAAACGTCGAGATGCGACCGGGAGGGCTGGAGGTACTGACCGAGCGTGACGACGTCGACGTTCGCCTCCCGCAGATCCGAGAGGGCCTGGTAGACCTCGTGGTCGTACTCGCCGACGCCTAACATGATCGACGTCTTCGTATGGATATCCGATTCGTCATGGACCTGTTCGAGCACAGCTAAAGACTGTTCGTAGCCCGCCCGCCGGTCCCGGACGGGTCGCTGGAGCCGCGAGACGGTTTCTACGTTGTGGGCAATCACGTCCGGTTCCGCGTCGATGATCCTTCGGATCAGCTCGGGGTCGCCCCGAAAATCGGGAATGAGGACCTCGATCAACACGCTCGGATCGCGTTCGGAAATCGCCTCGATCGTCCGCGCGAAGTGGCCGGCCCCTTGATCGGGCAGGTCGTCGCGATCCACGCTCGTCAACACGACGTAATCGAGCCCGATCTCGACGACGGCCTCGGCGACGTTTTCGGGCTCGTCGGGATCGAGGGCTTCCATCCCGCCGGTTTTGACATCACAGAAGTTACACCCTCGGGAGCACCGATCGCCCATGAGCATGAACGTGGCCGTGCCGGGTCCGTTACGCCCCGACCAGCACTCGCCCATGTTCGGACACGACGCTTCCTCACAGACGGTGTGTAGATTGCGATCGCGTAGCGTCCGCTTGATGTCGGTGAACCGCTTGCCCGACGGCGGTCGGCTCTTGAGCCAGTCGGGTTTGCGCGCGAGGCTCATTACCCACTGTCTCGGCCCGTGGCGGCAAAAACGTGCGGTTCGTTCAGGGTAGTGCTCAGTAGTTTTCGGAAAAAGAGCTGCCGTAACCGTCTCGGAAGCCCCCGACCGCTCGGCGACGGCGGACGACGCAAGCACCGCAGGCGAGTGAGTGAGCAGCGCGAGCGAACGAGTCGAGGCGCGCAGCGAGTCCCCTGAGTCGAGCGGTCGGCCCCTTCCAGTCCCATCCGAGACAGCTTCTCTCGATGGTAGCGCGCGACAAACACCGTCGTTCGGACTCGAACCCGGCGGCTCCGTCGCCGTTCGGAGAATCGACGATCGTCCGGCGGTGCATGACGGGACCGCGCGAGATGAGAGATTTAATAGTTAGGACGACGTAGGGGATCCCGAACATACCTATGTCACGCAGAAACCCCTTCGACGAGATCGAGCGCATGTTCGAACGGATGAACCGTCAGCTCGGCGAGTTGAGCGAGGGCAGCGGGATGCCCGCACCGACCGGCGGTGGCGGCAGTGGACCCCAGACCGTCTCGATGGACGTCGCCGAACAGGACGAGGAGTACGTCGTGACCGCGGACCTGCCCGGCTACGAGAAGAAAAACATCGACCTGTCGATCTCCGAGCGAACCCTCCGGGTCAGCGCCGAGCGCGAGGACAGCACCGACGAGTCGAACGACGACGGCACCTACCTCCGGCGCGAGCGCCGTCGCCAGTCGGTCAGCCGGGCGATCACGCTCCCCGAGGAGGTCGAAGAAGAGGAGTCGAACGCCGTATACAACAACGGCGTGCTGACGATTACGCTGCCGAAACGCGACCGGTCGTCCGACTCGCGATCGATCGACATCAGCTGATCGCCGCAGTTCGGTCGAACGGAGCCGATCGGCAGTCGGCGACCGGCGACCGGTAATCGGCGACGGACGATCGACACCGGTTTTCCTTCGGACGCTCCGAGCGAAAGTCATGACGCTCGACAGCGGTGACCCCGCGCCGTCGATCTCAGCTCCGAACCAGCGCGGCGACGAGGTACGCCCGTCGTTCGAAGCGCCGACCGTCCTGTACTTCTACCCGCGCGACGGCACGCCGGGGTGTACGACCGAAGCAGCCGAGTTCGCCGCCGAACACGACGCCTACCGCGAGGCAGGCGTCACGGTGTATGGGGTATCGACCGACAGTATCGAATCCCACCGGGAGTTCGCCACGGCGGAGGGCCTCCCCTTCGACCTGCTCGCCGATCCTGACGGCGCGGTCGCGGATAGCTTCGGCGTTGCCCACGATGGCGGCGCGGCCGAGCGGACGACGTTCGTCGTCGCGAACGGCGAGATCGAGGCGGTCTACGAGGGCGTGGACCCGAGCGGACACGCCCGGACTGTCCTCGCCGACGCGGCCGATCGGGGACTCGTACCCCTCGATTGATCGCAGGCAGGCCACCTGTCGGGGCCCGTTCGACCGGGAACGGACGACCCGGCGGGCACGTCCGTCGTCGTTCGGCGAGTCGGCGCTATCGGGGGATCGTCTCGGCGATCGTTCCGGCGGTCGCGTCGACGGCTGCCTGCCAGCCGTCGGGCCGCTCGCCGCCGCGTTTCGGCGGGTCGATATCGATCGTCAGTGGGCGATACGAGAAGCCATCCAGCGTGTCGGCGGCCGTGTGACCGACGAACTCGGCGTTCAACCGCTTCGAGGAGACGCCGCCGCTCGCGAGATCGTAATAGCGGGTAAAGACCTGGACGACGGCGACGCGACCTGTGGCGATCGATCCCTCGACGGCGTGGCGAAAGAGCTTGGCCGCATTGTCCGCTGGGTCGGCGCGTCGCCATTCGAGTTCGACGAGCACGAGTCGGTCGGCCGAACGACCGCCGACGTCGACCGGTGTCGCCCCGAGCCGGTGTTCGGTCTCCCACTCGAAGGCCGGTCGCGCCGCCGCCAAACGGTCGGCGAGGCGCTTTCCGACGTCGGTAGCGAACCGTCCCACGAGTCCGACCGGAGGCCCGAAAGCAGGAGTGTATTTCGAGGCTCGAACGGACGACGGTCGACACGATGTCCTCCGACAGGAGATCGTTCGACACGAAGTCGTTCAACACTGGGATTTGTATCCAGGGACGACGAACGAAGAGGGAAATGGGAAGGACGAACCGCGAGCGCGCCTGGAAGCACGCCATTGACGGGCTGACCGACCTGTGGATCGCGCTCTTGTGCGTGTCGCTCGCGGTCGACTTCGGGGTATTCTCGCTCGCGTCGGGGCACGCGGCGGTCGATCGATTCCTTCGGGTAGCCGTAGTCGCCTTTCTCGCGGACGTCTGTCTGCTCTACTGGCGCTCGGAGAAGGGAGCCGTCGACTTTACTCGATCGAACCCGGTGTTGGTCCTCACCGTGGTACCGTGGTTCCGGCCGTTGCGCGCTCCGGGCCGGCCGCGGTCTGCTATGCATTGCGTGTGCTCTCCCGCTCGCGGCGGGTCGGATCGATGCTCGAAAAACTACGTCGTGCGCTGAAGCGGGTGCGAGACCACTGAGCGGCAACGGTGACGGTGTGCGGCGGGCGTTCGGCGGACGACAGCGCTGAATCCTGGGAACCGAGCCGACGTCAGGGCTCGCTCATCCGGAGGATCGGCTTGATCGTCTCGCCCGCCTCGTGTTCGGAAACCGCGCGTTCGATCCCATCGAAGTCATAATAGGTCACGATCTCATCGAAAGGGAACTTGCCCTGGCGGTAGAGGTCGATCAGATCGGGGATGAACAGATCGGGGGTCGAACTGCCTTCGATGATCCCGGTGACCGTGCGGCCGAACAGAACCGTGTTCACGTCCAAGCTGACTTCGGTTCCCATCGGCGGGGCACCGATCACCCCACAGGTCCCCGTCTGGCGGAGAACGTCGACTGCCTCCCGAAGGACCGCCGGGTTCGCCGTGGTCTCGACGGTGTACTGCGCGCCGCCGCCGAGGTGCTCGCGGATCGCCGCGCCCACGTCCTCGACGTCCTCGGGATCGATCGCGTGGGTCGCGCCGAGGTCGCGGGCTTTCGCCAGGCGCGCGGGCTTGAGATCGACGGCGATGACGTCCGTACAGCCCTTTAGGTTCGCCGCCATCACCGCCGAGAGGCCAACCGACCCGGTACCGAAGACGACGATCGACGATCCGGCCTGTGGGTCGAGGGTGTTGATGACGCCGCCGGCACCGGTCTGAATGCCACAGCCGAGCGGCCCGAGCAATTCTAAGGGGACGTCCTCGTCCACTGGGACGACGTTGCGTTCGGTGGCGATCGCGTGGGTCCCAAACGACGACTGACCGAAGAACATGCCGCTGATCGTTCCTTCGTCACCGTCCCCGTTGTCAACGCTTTTGTGCTCAGCGCTATCGGCGTCGCTGCCATTGGTTGCCCGTCCGATCGGCGAGGAGCCGTCGGTCACCCGGCGGCCGGCGAAGTTGTGCGCGAAGAAGTCCTCGCAGTAGGCGACCTGGCCGCGTTTACAGTTCGGACAGGTAGTATCGAAGTCGAACGTCAGGACCACGCGGTCGCCGGGATCGACCTTCGTGACGCCCTCGCCTACTTCCTCGACGACGCCCGAGCCCTCGTGGCCGAGCACGGCGGGCAGCGGCGTCGGGTAGTACTGGTCCCGAACGGCGATGTCGGTGTGACACACCCCGGCCCCGACGATCCTGACGAGTACCTCCCCTGCCTGTGGTTCTTCCAGTTCGAGCGACTCGATCTCGAACGGTCCGGACTCCTCGCGGACGACGGCGGCTTCGATCTCCATGATTCGTGGCCACACACGACAGGTGAGTACAAATTAGTT
>PXRY01000063.1:0-3234 GCA_003022925.1 Halobacteriales archaeon QS_8_65_32
TCGGCTACGAGCGCATCGACCCGATCAAACACGATATCAACATTGAAGACATCTCCTGTGACGGGTACAATAGTCCGGTTTTCGTCTATCACTCCGAGTCCAAAACTCGCCCGAACGTGTAGCATGCTCCCCCACGGCGAGACTCTCCGTACACACTTCGATAGCGTCAACGCACTGCGGAAATATATGTGGTCGTACTCAGTGGCACCAGTCGCCCGCCGTTTGTCATACTCCCCGAGGCGGGCGTGACAGTCGCGGAGAGCGAGGATCCGAAACCAGAGCGCAGCGTAGGAGAGTTTGACCACCCTGTCGCCTTTCATCGAAAAGCCGCCCTAGCCGGTGGGATTACCAATGAGTCAGGCTGTTTGTTCCCCTTCCCGCTAAGGCGGCGCACCAAGTTGGCCGCGTCTTCCCGTTTCAACCCTCTGCCTGATACCGGGCGAGCTACGCTCGGTTAATTGCATACCGGGTTTTGAAATATAAATACTCCGTAACAACTATTTATTACCGCGTAGTTGCCTGTCTTGGCGTTAGATATGAACGATAGACAGCAATTAGGCGCAATCGTCCTCTCGATCCTGCTGATCGCGGCGGGCGGATTTACCGCGCTCTCGGCAGCGAAAGGTGCGACAGATGGCACGAACGGTGACGACGGGGAGATGGACGATGGCGACTCCGTGTTCCCGGAACCGGTTGAGATTTCGTTCGCGGGTCTCACGATCGAAGTCGGCCCGCCGATGGACAACGATAGCGACGGCGTTTATGAGGACCTGAACGGCGACGGTGAGCTAACTGTACTCGACGCAGTGTTGCACGCTGTGGTCGTAACTGTCGTTGATGAGGGCGAACTCGATCTCACGAGCGAGCAGGCCGACGCCGTGGACGTTGACCGGGACGGCGACGTGGACTACGACGACGCGACCGAACTCGGTCGGATGGCGCTCATGGCCGACGGCGGGATGGAGGAAATCGAAGACACCGACGGCGTGGACATGACTACGGAAGAGGAAACGACTGAGGAAGAGACCACAGACGAGGAGGAAACGGAGACGACGACCGAAGAGGAAACAACTACGGAGAGCGACGACGAGGACACGGAAACAACGACCGAGACCCCTGAAGAGACCACAGAGGAACCGACCGAGACCGCGACGCCGACGCCTGCTGACGACTCCGGTTCGTCAGTGAACGACGGTCCGGGCGACGATCTCAATTGCGACGACTTCGACACGCAAGAAGAGGCACAAGAAGTCTACGAGCAGAACACGGACGATCCAAACCAACTCGACGGCGACAACGACGGAACAGCCTGTGAGGCGCTTCCATAATCAGGCTACTCCCGGCGCGAGCTTTTCTTTTTTGAGCTAAGGCGTGCTCACCTACGTAGCGGTGCTCAATCCAGTGACTCACACGCCACGCCGTCGCCGTCCGAATCGAGTTCGCTCGGATCGTCCGGCTCGCTCTCGAAGTATTCCTGTGCTTGATCCTGGCTCTCGAAGTCGCCACAGTCGTATGGATCGGGAAGGTCGCCGTCGTTCGACGGTGGCGGGAAGTCACCTGATCCGCCGGAGCCGGAGTCGTCGGTCGGTTCATCGGTGGGGGTGTCTTCCGGCGTAGCGGTGTCGGTCTCAGTTTCCGTCGAAGTCGAACCGTCGAAGTCCCACAGTCCGACGTTCTCCGAGCGGGCCTCTTCTTCCGCGGCGGCGAACTCGGACCGTTGACTGAATGAAGAGTCGTACATCCGGGCGTACCCCTGCTCGATCAATCCAAGGTTGAAGTTCTCGCCACTGACGTAGATGTACGCGAGTAGTCGGTCAAACGAGCCGCGTCTATCCGCTTCTGGATCGGTGGCGACGCGGACGGTCTCTCCCTCTAACCCGTCTGTCGCGTAGTCGCTCGCCCGCTCGCCCCAATTGAAGAGGTGGTCACGGCCGGCGGTATTATCAGGGATACCCTCGTACTCGAGTGGATCGACGCGGCTTAGGGTCGTTTCAGGTGTATCAACACCGAGCAGACGTACTGTGTCGATCTCACCGTCCTTGAATCGAACTTCTACCGTGTCGCCGTCGATCACGCGGGTCACGGTCGCCGATCGTCCCTCTCCTTGTGAGCTTCCCGATTCAGTCTCGGTTTCGGTTGGCGTTTCCGTATCGGTAACCGTGGTGCTCCCGGAAGTGGTGGTACCGGTAGCGGTAGTGTCTCTGCTCTCGGTCGTCGTACTCGTCGTCGAGGTCGCCATCTCGGTAGTCGTCGTCTCGGCCGGAGCGTAGGGCACCGTCACCGACGACGACTCGATCGGGTCGTCGAACGCCATGTCTCGATCGTAGAGTACCGTCGTAATGTTCAATCTGCTCGCCGGATACGAGGATAGCGTCGAAGCATCCAGGGGGATCGTGAAAGTCCCGTTCGTAGTTCGTCGAACGTCTTCGGTTTCGACGGCGGTCTCACCGCTCACGAGCACCTCGAAGTATGGCTCACCGGGTTCATTGGGACCGTCGGCGTTCGGCATCGACGTGTTCGCCTGAATCGAGAGAGTGAAGCTCGAAACCGTGCCGTCGCCCTCCGGGTCGGTGGCGTTCACGACCGTAACCTCGAAGCTCGCCGGTCGTGTCGTGGATTCGGTCGTCCCTGCCGTCCGTGTCTCTGTCGTAGCTGCTTGTGCCGTCGTCGTCGGCGTCGGCGTGGCCGTCTGTGTTGTGGTGCCGTCCGAACTCCCCTGGGTCGTGACCTCGGACCCGGCCTCCGTCGATCCACCACAACCGGCGAGGATTATCAGACAGACGAGAGCAACTGCAGCGATCGGTCGTGCCATTTATTAAGTATTTACACGGCAGAGTATAAGTTTAGTGAATAATCAGTCCCTGGGGTGCCAGGGGTGAATCACAGAACACCGATTGCAAAAGTCGATAATGGAGCGAAGTTGTTACCGGCTACCCATCAACGCCGCCCTCACAGGCTTCACCGCCGCCGTCGTGGTCACTGCGACAGTCATTGTCGAAACCGACGAGTTCGATCCTAATCTCCTTTCTCGTCCTCATTCGTGTCCTTGTTCGGCACGTAGTACTCGTCGAGAAACGACTGTAGCCTGCTCGCGACTCGCCCACCAGCATACACCTCACCGCTCTCGTGAACGATGTACTTCTCACCGCCTTTTTGAGCCTCGAAGAGCCCCGGTTCGATCGTCAAAACATCATGGAACCCAGCACCGCGAAGGATTATGATGAGCCGATGAGG
>PXRY01000063.1:3259-43638 GCA_003022925.1 Halobacteriales archaeon QS_8_65_32
CTTGCCACAGAAGTTAATTTCGAGTGGACTCGCCGGGATTTGAACCCGGGGCCTCTCCCATGCCAAGGGAGTGATCTACCACTGATCTACGAGCCCGCAAACACAACTTTTGCTATTCCCCTTTCGCCGCTTAAACCTATCGAAGCCGCCGGGTCCCCTGGCCTCGCCGCCGCGTCGGTCGTTCCGTCCCCGATCCGGTCACCGATTCGTTCCCGTCCGCTCCCATCTAATCCCGTTCGGCCTGAGTCGATCCGGTTCACATCGGCGTGGAGTAGCAATCCTTATGCCGGAAAGCCCGGTACCATCGATGGGAACGACACGGCCGCAACTCCGACAATGACCCTGCCACGATCGGACGACCGCCTTTCCGTGGCTCGGGTTGCGGTAGTGTATTGGAGCAGCCGGACCGGTTCGTAACCGCGCATCGGTTCCCGGTCGTCGGCCGCTCTTTCACCGGTACGGCCCGTCTCGTCCCGCTTTCGACCATGGCACGTATGCATACCCGCCGTCGCGGGCAGTCCGGCTCGGACCGGCCCGTGACGAACGACCCACCCGAATGGAGCGACGTCGACGCAGCAGACGTCGAAGACCGCGTCGTTGCCCTCGCCGACGAGGGCCACACGAAAAGCGAGATCGGGATGATCCTGCGCGACGAAGGCGTCCAGGGCACCCCGGTCCCGGACGTCACGCTCGCTACCGGCAAGAAGATCGGCGAGATTCTCGACGACCACGACGCCGCACCCGACCTCCCTGAGGACTTAGCGAGTCTCATGCAGCAGGCGACCCGACTGCGCGAACACCGCGAGCGCCACCCGGGCGACGCACAGAACCTTCGCGCGCTCCAGACCACCGAAGCGAAGGTCCGCCGGCTCGTCAACTACTACCGCGGCGACGAGATCGACGCGAACTTCCGGTACACCTACGACCTCGCGAAACGCCTCGTGGGATAGATGCAGCGGGCGGGGTCCGCCGCCGGTGTCGACGCCGAACACGTGGCTTCGCGGCTCACAGGTGCCGAATTCGTCTCGCTTCGCTGCCGCGCCGACGGCGACGCGCTCGCCGCGACCGGCCTGCTCGCCCGAACGCTCGCCGCGATCGATACTCCCTTCCAGGCGGCGGTTCGTCGACCCGGCCACGTCAGGGAGCCCGCGACCGAGGCTGACCTCGTACTCAATGTCGGTCTCACCGATCCGAGCACGGCAACCGGCGACGCGGGTCGCGGCGGTTCCGATGACACCGACGATGGCGACGGCGGCGATGCCGGCGCCGACGACAATGGCAATCGCGTCGACGATGGCGACGATAGCGGTATCGACCGATCGGACGGTACGAACGGCGCGGTCTCCCTTCCCGGGGATCGAACGCCGGCGAGTCTCACGGCGGCGCGACTCGCCCGGCAGGCGGGTAGCGATCCCGACCCCCTGCTCGCGCTTGCCGGCGGCGTCGCCGCGGCGATCCGTGACGCTCGCGACCCGTTCGGGGACGGCGACGCCGACCACCGCGACGCTGGCGGGAACGGCGAGAAGGAGGCCGAGAACACGGACGATAAACGGAACGCCGCCGATCTCGCCGCGCTCCGCGACCGTGTGCGAACGGCAGGGTTGCTCGACGATCGTCGTCCCGGTATCGCCGCTCCGACGGCCGACCCCGTCGACGGGTTCGTACACACCACGCTCGCGCATACCGACGTCTCGGGCGATATCGAGGCTACCCGCGAGCGCTGTGGCACGCTCGCCGATAGGGGAGACGACCGCGAACTCGCCTCGCTGCTCGCGTGTTCGGTCGTCGACGCGGAGGGGGCCTCCCCGCGGGCGGCAACCGCGGTCGAGCGCGCGCTTCGCCCGACGCCGGCTTCGGATTCGGCGACGCCCGTTAGGACGCTCGGCGGGTACGCCGACGTCCTCGGTGCGCTCGCCGCCGACCGACCGGGGATCGGACTCGCGCTCGTCTGCGGATACGACGTTCGCGACGCGGCGCTTTCAGCCTGGCGCACCCACGCCCGCCGGGCACACGCCGCGCTCCGGACCGCGACGATTGCCAGGTACGACGGCCTATGTGTTGCACGCCTCGCGGACGAGTTCGAGGAAGCGATCGATGCCGAGAGGGCAACGGCGACGCCGATTCCGGTGTCGGCAACGGCGCTCGACCGCCGGTCGCGACGGTCGCTCGGTTGTGTCGTGACTTCCGATCGCCGGAACCGGTCGCGCTCGCCGTCGGGAACGGGGCCGGCGCTGTCGCCGCGACCGAAGACCGCGCGCTCGGGACCGTTGTCGCACGGGCGGCCCGCGACTGCGACGGGACCGGCGGCGGTAGCGAACGCGCCGCCGAGGCCGGTTTCGGCGGGACGAACGACGAGTTCGTCGCCGCCGTCCGAGCCGCACTCGCCGACGGCACGCCGAACGGCCGGGCGAGCGGGACCGACCCCGCCGGCGCTCGGGAACCCGGCGATGGTCGGACCGATGGCGGTTGGACTGACGGTGGTCGGACCGGCGGTGGTCGATCGTGACCGAAGCACGGGCGACGATCCGCGTCGACCTCGACGGGTCGGGCGTAGATCCGGCGATCGTCGCGGCGGCGCTCGCACCCGACGACACCCCCGAGATCGAGCACCGAGTCGACGGCACGGTGCTCGAGACGCGGGTCGAACGTGGATCGGTCGGCGGCCTTCGCTCGACGATCGACGACTACGTCGTGAACCTCGGGGTCGCGATGCGGGTCGCCGAACGCGTGGGCGGTGTGAAGGGGGTAACCGACATGAACGGCGTGGAGTAGGGCGAGCGACCCCGCTGCCGGACCGACCGACGGGACGATCGGGGGCCGACTGTGAGTCCGGCAGTCGAGGCGGCGGCGCGGCGGGGACGGACGCGCCACGACGACGGGACAGCACCCAGGGGGACCGAGGCGGTGTGTGACTGGGGGCGGTACGTGATCGGGCGGCGAAGCGACCGCGACGTGTCGAACGACCCACGAGCGGGACGAACGCGATCGGCGAACCTCGAATATATACCGGATGGGTTGACCACTCCGGCCCGAATGTATTCCCGACGATGGCTCCTGCGAGCGATCGGCCTTGGCGCTCTGGCTGCCGGAGCGGGCTGTGCGGGAACCGAGGACGGACCTTCCGGAGCGGCCGAACCGACGCGACCTGCGACCGGCCGACCCGCGACACGAACTCGGTCGTCGACGGCTCGGCCGACGACACGCGAACCGACGACGGACGCTGCGTCGTCGACGACGACCGACCCGGAACCCGAGACGACGGGGACCGAGGCGGAGACGGCGACCGAACCAGAGACGGCCGAATCGCCCCAGCCGGGGTGGAGCGAGCGAAACGCGCTGCCGGTCGAACAGAGCGCTGCCGGCGGTGCCGTTCTCGACGGCCGACTGTACTACTTCGGCGGGTTCGAAACCGGCCCCGACCTGAACGCAGTCGCCCGAGCCTTCCGGTACGACCCCGCGGCCGGCGTCGACACCGACACCGGCAACGACACCGGTACTGCCACCGATACTAACGGCGACGCCGGCATCGATGCCGACGACCCGACGGGCTGCTGGGATCGGATCGCGGACCTGCCGGCGAAACTGTGGGCACCCTGCGGGGTGGCGTCCGACGCCGCGGTGTACAGTTTCGGCGGTGCGCCGCCGAACAGTCCCTACCGCACCGACGACCCGCCGACCGACCGGATTTTTTCGTACTCGCCCGGCGAGAACTGGACGAACCTCACGGCACGGACCGGCGTGCGGTGTCCGTACCCGAACTGGGCGATGACCGGCGCGTACGACTCCGAAGCGAACCTGATCTACTGCGTCGGCGGGGCAACGGCCGTCACCGATCGGGAAAGCGCCACCGATCACGGCACCGACAGCGACAGCGTAGGCCGGTTCGACGAGACCCGGGTCTGGACGTTCGACCCCGTGACCGGGACGGTCGTCGACCCCGACTTCGCCCGATTGCCCGAGGGCAAGCGGTGGGCGACCATTGCGATCGTCGACGCCGGTGGGAGGAAATCCCTCCACGCCATCGGCGGCGGGCGCGGCGTCGTCGGGCCGACCGACTCGAACTACCGGATCGACCTCGCAACCGGCGCGGTGACGGCGATGACCCCGACGCCGCGACCGGCGTTTTACGCGACGACCGCGAACCCGGTGCTCGACGGCGAGGTCTACCTCACCCACGCTCGCCTGGGTAACGACGCGCCGAAGAACGGCTACACGACCCGATCCTACCGCTACGATCCCGGGGCCGACAGGTTCGCGGAACTAACCGCGCGCCCGGAGCACGTCCGTAGTCGGGCGGTCGACGGCGTGATCGACGGCCGGCTCTACGTCGCCGGCGGCCACGTTAAACGCTACGCCCGCAACGACCTCCACGACGCCGTACGGTACAACGAGCGGTACATCCCGCCGGACGAGTGATCGACGCCCGATGGCCGGTCTGTCGACAACGGACGCCGAGTACGGCCGTAACGATGACAGCGATCAGGAGGCGAACCCCTTTTACGATCGCTCGCGTAGTCACGCCTCGGCAGAGGGAGCCCGGCCCCCGTGCCCCGCGTGTCGATACGCGGGCCATGAGGAAAGTCCCCCCACCACCCGGGCAGGCGACCGGGCGCAAGCCCGGAGCGGGAGACCGCTGGCTCTGGAACAGAAACGAGACCCCTTCGTCCGACCGATGCGGTGCGGGCGGTGACACCCCACCCCCGGCGCGAGCGGGCCTCGCCCGCGAGCGCGCGAACCCGAATCGAGGGCGCTCCGACGCCGGCGTTCGGTAGCCGGCACCGAGGTCGCTCGAGAGGCGGGCGCTAACCCACCGAGGCATGACGGCGGAGAACGGATGGAACGGCGAACCCTCGCCGGTGTAAGTCCATACGACAGGTAGCCCGGACACGGTGTGGACGCACAGCCGAATGCCGGGCCGAACAGAAGGGGGCTTACTCCCCTCAGCCACGACCGATCGTGAGCGACCGCTATCGCTGTTCAGGTGCTGTCGCTCGAATCGAGCCCGAGCGCCGCGGCTACATCGAGCAGACCGTATCCCGACTTGTTCTCCGAGAGACCGATGTCCTCCGCGGTGCTCCGAAGCCGGTCCCGTACGGTGGTGTTCGAGTCGCCGTTCGCCATTAGCTGTCCACCAGCCCCCAAGACGTGCGGGCCAGGCCATCGACGTACCGGAGAACGTGTCGTAGCTGCCGATGACCGTCGAGTGGACGTCGGTGCCGGGTGCGGCGAGCTCGACGCCCGAACCGGTCGAGGAGAAACCCGACAGTTCATCGAAGTAGTTCGTCGACGAGACGGCGATACATTCCGAGTAAGCCGCCGGATATCCGATACAGTCCTCACATGGGCCGTCGTTGCCCGCAGCCGCCACGAGCAAACGCCTTCGTCGTACGCGTACGTACACGCACCCTTGACCGTCTGCGAACCGGAGGACGCACCGAGGCTCATACTCCCGACGTCCCAGCCTCGATCGGCAGCGTACTCGATGCCCGCCGCGATATCGGAAAACGAGCCGCTGCCGCGCTTGTCGAGTACCTTCACGGCGTGCAGCGTCGCCTGCGTGCTAACACCGACGACCCCTCGGGAGTTGTCGTCCGCGTCGGCGATACCCGCACAGTGGGTACCGTGGTCGTCGTCATCGTCCCAGGCGGCATTGCAGTTCGGTCCACGACACGAACGCCTTCCCGGAACCGAGGTTCGCTTCGAGATCCGGGTGATCCGAGTCGATCCCGGTATCGATGATCGCGACATCCGCTCCACTGCCGGTTTCGTCGTTCGCGTGAGCGACCTCGGCGTTAACCCGGTCGATCCCCCACGGGAGGGTCTCGACAGTATCGCCGCCACCCCCGCCACCATCGCCCGGCGGACCACCGTCGTGACCGGGATCGTGGTGGATAGCGCACATCGTTCCATCGCGTTCGACGTACCGGACGTCCTCACGTCGCCGGAGGGCCTCGATAGCCTGATCGGAGAACCGACCGGCAACGGCCCGGCCGATCGAGCCGAAATCGAGGGTTCGTCCGACCGATTCCGCTCGCCGACGTGCCTCGCGGGTGGCGTCGGGGCTACTCGTGCCGACGATACGTTTCGGGGGACGGCCGGTCGCCTGACCGGCCATCAGCGCGCCGACGGTACCGCCCGAGACGCCGCGCAGTAGGCCGCGACGTGTAGTGGATTTTGTTACCATGATTGGTCCATTTTACGTGAATGCGATATTAATCTTTGAATCGTCATAACGTGAGCTACCCGCGAGGGCGTCTCTCGAGAGGACGACGCAAGAACTATGGCCGTTCCGATCGCGTTCAGTCCTATGGGTTTCATGGACCGGCTCGTGGGCGGGCAGGGACAGCGGGGCGAACCCGCCGACTACGTAGAACTCGACATCGACGACTTCGAGGCGTCGGCCACCGAAACAGGCACACGGATACACGTCGCAAAGATCGACAGCACCCGCGACGTCGGGCCGATCAAGGACGCCGTCTACGACGGGAACATCGTGATCGCCGATATCTCGCCGCGGGCGACCCGCGACCGGACCATGGAGCGGGTCAGCGCCGAACTCCAACAGGTCGCCGAAGAGGTCGGCGGCGACATCGTCCAGAAGGACGACGACCAACTCATCATCACCGCTGCGGGCACCTCGGTCGCGCGCAAACGCCTCGGACGATAGAATCGAACGGCGGCGATCGACTCTCTCGACCGACCATCCCGACCGCTCGACTCGATACCGATCGCCGCAGTAGCCCTCGCTCCGACCTCGGCGGCCACCGGTCGGCCGAACTCGTCGTAACTCGTCGTAGAGGGGTCGCCCGCAGCGAGGCCGTCTACGGCCGGCATACGCCTCGGAGTCGTCACCGCTCGCGTCGGTACCGATGAAGTAAACGGCGAGTGACACGACGGCCGGGTCCCGTATCGCCGAACGCGGTACTTCGGTGTGCTGGCCGGATGCTGACGCTTTTATGCCCCGCTTCCATAGGACGGCTCGTTCGACCGTCGGACGTGATAGTATGGGTCTTGAAGACAAGTGGCACAAAAACGAGACGATCTATTCGGTGGACGTCGAAACGTTTTACGACAGCGACGGCGACGGGGTCGGCGACTTCCAGGGGCTGATCGACCGCTTAGGCTATCTCTCGCGCCTCGGGGTCTCGTGTCTCTGGCTACTGCCGTTTTACGAGACGCCGAACCTCGACAACGGATACGACGTCGCCGATTACTACCAGGTCGACTCCCGGCTAGGGAATATGGGTGATTTCGTCGAATTCACCCACGAGGCACGCGCACGCGGTATCCGTGTCATCGTTGACCTCGTAGTCAATCACACCTCCGACCAGCACCCCTGGTTCCAGGCCGCCCGCCGGGACCCCGATTCGCCGTACCGGGACTACTACGTCTGGACCGACGAACCCGCCGCCGCGCCCGACAAGGAGACCTTCTTTCCCGGTGAGGAAGAGGACGTCTGGGCGTACGACGAGGTCGCCGAAGCCTACTACTACCACCGCTTCTATCGCTTCCAGCCCGACCTCAACCTCCGCAACCCCGACGTCCGCGAGGAGATCCGCAAGATCCTGGGATTCTGGCTCGAACTCGGGGTCTCGGGCTTCCGGGTCGACGCCGCAACGCTTATGATCGACCAGAAAGGCACGCTGCCGCCGCTCGACGACCCTCACAGCGTGTTAAAGGAAATGAAGTCGTTCGTTCGCAGCCGCCGGGGCGACGCGATCCTCTTAGCGGAGGCGGACGACGCGCCCGACGAACTCGACGAGTACTTCGGCGACGACGGCGACGAGATGGATCTGTTGTTGAACTTCGTCTTGAACGCCCACCTCACCCACGCGCTCGCCCGCGAGGAGGCCGAACCGCTCGTCTCGGGACTCGAACGGTTGCCCGACGTCTCGGAGACGCCCGGTCAGTGGGCGAACTTCCTGCGCAACCACGACGAACTCAACGTCGGCCGGCTGAGCGACGCCGCTCGTGCCGAGGTCTTCGAGACGTTCGGGCCCGACGAGCGGATGCGAATCTACGGCCGGGGGCTACGCCGCCGGCTCGCGCCTATGCTCGGCGGCGATCCCGAGCGGATCGAACTCGCGTATTCGCTTCTGTTCGCGCTGCCAGGCACGCCCGTGATCGTCAGCGGCGACGAGATCGGCATGGGCGAGGACCTCTCGTTGCCCGGGCGCAACGCCGTTCGCACGCCGCTACACTGGTCGGACGATCCGAACGCGGGCTTTTCGTCGGGCGATCCCGACAGCCTCGTCCGATCGGTGATCGCCGAGGGGCCCTTCGGCTACGAACACGTCAACGTCGCCGCCCAGCGCGCCGATCAGGATTCCCTTCTCGACTGGATGGAGCGGCTGATCGGCACTCGAAAGGAGTGTCCCTCGCTGGGGTGGGGTACCCAGACGGTGCTCGACACGGGCAGCGGGGCGGTCTTCGCGAACCGCTACGACTGGGAGGAAAACACCGTCGTCACCGCCCACAATCTCGCCGCCGAGGGAACGACGGTGACGCTCGACCTCGGCGACCCCGACGGCTCGATCCACCGCCTCGTCGGCGAGGGCGAACACGATCGCCGCGAGGACGGCTCCGTCGACGTCGATCTCGGCCGATACGACTACTGCTGGCTGCGCGTCGGCGAGGAACACGCCGCCCGCCGCTGGTGAACGACGACTGCTCTCGGGCCGAGTGATTCCCCGGAGTATCGATAGCAGTGACGGCGATAGAGGAGTTCAGGCCGAAAAGCGATACGTCTCGCTGTCACATTCGGTGCATCGGTAGACGAAGGCGCTCCCGTCTTCCGTCCCCTCGACGACGTGGACGGTCCGTTCGCCACAGGCCTCACACTCGACGAGCCATTCGGTCTCCGCCTGATACTCGCGTGGCGCACCGAGGGTGATCGCCGTGGCCCGTTCGTCCCCCTGATTGGTTCCGAGCTGGAACGTGTCCGGCGGAACTCGGAGGACGTCGCCAGCACCGAGCGTCACGTCCCCGGTTTCGGTCTCGGTCTCGAACGTCACGGTGCCCGATAGAACGTAGAATACCTCTTCGTGGGTGTCGTGTCGGTGGACCGAGACGGTGAAGCTCTCGCCAGGTGCGAGTTCGTAGTAGTTGATCGATAGGTCGGTGGTCCCGAGCGCTCTCGTGAGCTGGCGGACGTTCCCGACCGACCCGGCGGTCGCTCCAGGCGGGACGTTTCCGTCCGGCGGCGCGATCGGCTCGACGTCCTCGACGGCGACTCTCTCCATGTGCAAGCCTCGTGTCGCCGACCGATAGTTCCGGCGACCGGTATCGCCGCGATACGAGCGACCCTTCCGGTACCGGCGTTCGCCGGCCGGGAGGGTCGCGCCGCCCGAGGGACCGTATGGCACGCGGGATGGCCACCGGTCTCCGTGATCGACGGAGCATTGATAACGGACGCCCTGCAACGAGGTGTGAGTATGTCTGACAGGACACGGCGGCACGTGTTGCGACGGCTCGGAGCGGCGGGGACGGCGGGGCTCGTCGGCCTCGCCGGCTGCGCTCAACAACAGGACGACGGCGGTGGCGGCGGTGGCGGCGGCAACGACACCGACGGGTCCGGCGACGGTGGCGACGGCGACGGTGGTGGCGGCGGCCCGATCGCGCTCGGGTCGCTGTTTCCGATCACCGGCACCAACAGCCCGTACGGGGGCGGCCACCAGAAGGCCACGAACCTCGCCGTCGAGGAGATCAACGCGGCCGGCGGCCCGCTCGACCGCGAGGTCACGGTCGTCAACCGCGACACCGAGGGCAACCCCTCGCGCGCGGCCCAGAAGTTTCGGACGATAATCAACGAGGAGGGGATCGTCGGCCTCGTCGGGCCGTATTCGAGCGGGATCGGGACGACGCTCGCGCCGATCGCCCGGGACAACCGGGTGATGGAGGTCAGCAACGGCAACACCTCCCCGGCGCTGGCGACCGCCGGCGTCAACGAGGAAAACGACGTCAAGTACTACGGCCGGACCTCGCCCAACGACGTCCAGCAGGCGCTGGTGATGGGACGAATCCTGAACCAGCGCCTCGAAGCACAGTCGGCGTCGTTCCTGTTCGTCGACAACCCCTACGGCCAGGGGTTAGCCGAACAGGCGAGCCGGAACTTCGAGGGCGAGACGCTGAATATGGTGGGGTACTCCCAGCAGACCAGCGACTACTCTTCGACGCTCGATTCGGTGTTCGAGGGCGACCCCGAGGCCGTCGGCGCGGTAATGTACCCCGGCAACGGCCGGACCATCCTCAACCAGTGGGACCAGGGCGGCTACGGCGGCCAGTGGGTCGCCGCCGAGGCGATCCTCTCGCCCCAACTGCTGTCGGACATCTCGTCGGTCGTCGAGGGGATGTTCATCACCTCGCCGCAGACCGCCCAGAGCGAGACGTTCATCGAGAACATGGGCGGGGAGGGGCAGGTCACCCAGTTCTCACCCCACGCGTACGACGGGACGTACCTGGAAGCGCTCGCCATCCAGAAGGCCGGCGAGGCGAGCGGTACCGGGATCGCGGAGAACATCCGGGCGGTCTCCCGACCCAACGACGGCGACACGGCGGTCAGCGTCGGTGAGTTCGAGGCGGGCAAGCAGGCCCTCGCGGGCGGGGAGAACGTCAACTACGACGGCGCGTCCGGCGCGGTCGACCTGAACGAAAACCTCGAACCGGTCGTGCCCTACCGGATCCTGCAGGTGAAAAGCGGCGAGGCCGAAGTCATCGAGGAGGTACCGCTGAGCTTCTTCGAAGGCAAGATGTGAGACGGACCGAACGGGTCGAGCCGCCGTCGGCCGACTCCGCTCCACTCCGTCGTCGCGGAGCAGGCTTTAGGCCCGCCGCGCGAGTGCGCCCGGTATGGACGTCACGCTCGAACCGGAGTGGCACCCGGCGACGAAACTGAACGCTATCGCCGGGGCGGTGAACGTCGCGGCGACCGATCCGCTCCCCAAGGGGGTATCGAGGGATCGGATCGAGGAGATCTGTTACACGCTCCGGACGCTGTACGGCGAGTACGTCGACGCCGTCGCCGAGACGACGCTCTCGCGCCGTGAGGCCCAAACGTGGGTACTCCGGAACCTCAGCCGCGAGGGGGCCGAGCGCCTCTCGTACGAGGCGATCGGACTCTACATCTGGGCGATCGGCCGGGCGACCGAGGGCGACCCCCTCTCCCGGACGATCGTTTCGGAGTACGCTGACCGCGCCGCGAGAAAGATCGCCCGCGCCGAGACGACGGTCATGCGAACCGGGCCACCGCCCTATCCGGACGAGGTCTACGACGAGCCGACGCCCCTGTGGGTCGGCAGCGACGTCGCAGGGCGGCTCCGAGATCGGGTCGGGTCGGGCGAGCCGTACGACGACCTGATCGAGCGGCTTCTGGACGAGACCCGTCC
This sequence comes from Halobacteriales archaeon QS_8_65_32, assembly GCA_003022925.1. GTDB lineage: Archaea > Halobacteriota > Halobacteria > Halobacteriales > Halococcaceae > PXQR01. Next base: position 14,644 of record PXRY01000063.1, read on the forward strand.
GACCGTCACCGCCGCGGCCCTCGTCGCCGCCTACCGGGAACAGCGGGACGCCGACTACGTCGCCGTCGAGACGGTCTACCCCGACTGGGACGCGGACCTGCGGTTTGTCATCCGCGCTCCCGAGGGGGAGACGCCCGCGGCCGTGGCCGACGCCGCGGCCGTGACTGTCGACGGCCGCCCGTACAGCCTGACCGTCACCGAAGAGCCCGACCCCGCCCCAGCGCGGTCACACCTGGTCGTCTTCGCGGCCGGCGACGACGAGGACGGCGGTGGTAGCGTCGGGGATGGCCGCGACGAGGGTGGCGGTGAGGGCGGTGGCGGCAGCGGCGGTGACGGCGACGCCGACGACCGTAGCGGTACGGGCGTCGCTCCCGAAGCGGGCCTTTGCCGTCTCCGCTCGGCGCTCGAAACCGTCGAACTCGACCTTCCCGCGGCGATCGACCGACTGCGAGCGGCCGGCGTACAGGCGCTCGCGGTCGGGAACGAACCGGCCGGCGCGGGCGCACACCTCTATCCGATCGTCCCCGGTGACGGCACGGGCGACATCGCCACGGACGACACCGCCACCGACGAGGGCGTCGCGGACGGCGACGTCTCGGTTCTCGCGCACCTCGAACGGCTCGCGCTCGACGACCGGACGCTGCGGGTCGGGCGGCTTTCGCCGGTGACGGCTCGGGAGCACGAGGACGTAGCGGCGGAGACGACGCTGTTGTGGGCGACCGACGCCGCCGGGATCGGGCGGAGCCAGTCGCTCCCGGACGACCCCGCCGAGCGGCGCGAGCGGTTCCCGGCGAGGGTGCTCCGGACCGCGACCTGACGCCGGTCCGGGCCCGCTCGTGGCGGCCACCGCGACGCCGCCCCGATCACACGATCGGCGGGGATCGATCCCGGCTCCGACCCCGCGTGCGGTCACCCGCCGAGGTAGAGGTTCGCGACCTCGTCGCTTTCGAGCAGTTCCCGATCCGTCCCCTCGAAGCGGTTCTCGCCCATGTCGAGTACGTACCCACGATCCGAAGCCGAGAGCGCCTGACGGGCGTTCTGTTCGACCATCAGGATCGCCGTGTCGGTCCCCTCGCGGATCGTGACGAGCCGGTCAAATACCTCGTCGACGAGGTCGGGCGCGAGGCCGGCCGAGGGCTCGTCGACGAGGACCAGCTCGGGATCGATCATCAGCGCCGAAGACAGCGCGAGCATCTGCTGTTGGCCGCCCGACAGCGCGCCTGCCCGCCGGTGTTGGCGCTCCTCTAAGATCGGAAACCGCTCGAAGGCGTCGGCGATCCGTTCTTCGCTCACGGTCTCCTCGATGTACGCGCCCATCTCCAGGTTCTCCCGCACCGTCAGCGTCGGGAAGACGTTCTCGCGCTGGGGCACGTAACACAGCCCCCGTTCAGTTACCTCGTCGGCCCGTAAGCCGGTGACGTCCTCGCCGGCGAAGGTCACCCGTCCCTCCCAGCAGTCGATGAGCCCGTAGATCGCCTTCATGAGCGTGGACTTGCCCGCGCCGTTCGGGCCGATGATCGTCACGATCTCCTCGGCGCCGACGTCGAGGTCGACGCCGTGGAGGATCCGTGCGTCGCCGTATCCGGAAACCACGCCGCGCGCTTCGAGCAGCGCCACGTCAGGCCCCTCCGAAGTACGCGTCGATGACCCGCTGGTCGTTCCGCACGGTCTCGGGGTCGCCCTCGACGAGCTTCGTACCCTCGTTCATTACGACGATCGTATCCGAGACGTTCATGATCACCTCCATGTCGTGTTCGACGATACAGAAGGTATAGCCCTCCTCGCGGAGCCGCTCGATGCGGTCGGTCAGCTGTTCGGTGAGCGCGGGATTCACCCCCGCGACGGGTTCGTCGAGCAGGACCAGTTCGGGCTCGAACATCAGCACGCGGCCGAGTTCGAGCAGTTTCCGCTGGCCGCCCGATAGCGCGCCGGCTCGGTCGTTCCGGAGGTGTTCGAGGTCGAGCAACTCCAACATCGCCTCGGCGCGCTCCAGGACCGCCTCCTCCTCGTCGGCGACGGCATCCCGACGGAGCCAGGCGTTCGCTATGTTCTCGCCGGCCTGTCCCTGCGGGGCGAGCAGCAGGTTCTCCAACACCGTCATCTCGGTCAGTTCGCGGGTGATCTGGAAGGTCCGGGCTAAGCCCGCGCGCGCGAGCATGAACGGCCGGCTGTTCCGGTGGCTCTCGCGGGCCTGTTTGAGGCGCTCCTGGCCGAGGTAAAAGCCCGCGCCGGCCCCGACGCCGACGACGGTCGCGCCGAGGCTCGAAAGCGGCCCGAACCCGAGGGGGCCGAGGCCGACGATCCCCCCCAACGCGCCGGCGGTGATCCCCGAGGCACCGCTCCAGACGAGCTTCTCGTCGCGGCTCGGGGCCATCAGATCGTCCAAGTCCCGGCCGTCGTAGCGTATTCGCCCACCGTCGGGCGTGTAGAAGCCGCTGATAAGGTTGAACGTCGTCGTCTTCCCGGCACCGTTCGGCCCGATCAGGCCGGTGATCGACCCCGCCTCAATGTCGAAGGTCGCGCCGTCGACGGCGACGATGCCGCCGAAGGTCTTTTTTAGGTCCTCGACCTCGAGGATCGCGCTCACGCCGAATCACCCCCCGGGCCCGCGCTTACGGTCGCGCTCGCCGTCGCCGTCGCAGTTGCCGTCGCGCTCGCGTTCACGGTCGTGGTCGTGATTGTAGTCGCGGCTGCGGTCATTCCGAGCCGACCTCCTCGTCGGCGTCCGTTCTCGCTTCCCTTCCCGACGTCTCCGAGGCCGTTCCCGTTCCCGTTCCGGGGTCCGTGGGTCGACGTCGGTCCGTGCCGTAGTCCTCCCGGCCGAGCAGTCCCTCCGGCAGGTAGTAAAGCACCACCAGGAAGAGCAGTCCCATGACGACGAGCCGGAAGGCCAAGACGTTGACCCGCAGGGCCGGCGGGAAATACGAGGCCAGTTGCGTGGTCGCCTGCTGGAACGCCCAGAAGACCGCCGCACCCAGGATCGTCCCCTTGTTGTTGGCCGCGCCGCCGATGAAGACGATCAACAGCGCGATGAACGTGACCCGCGGGGCGAACGTGACGAACACTAGCCCTTGGGTATACATCGCCCACAGCGCGCCGGCGAACCCGCCGAGCGCCGAGCCGAGCACCATGCTCTGGACCTTGTAGACGAACGGGTCCTTGCCGAGCGACGCGACGACGTCCTCGTCGTCGCGGACCGCCCGAAGCACGCGCCCGAACGGCGACCTGACGGTCAGTTCGAGGACGTAGTAGACCCCGAGCATGAACAGGACGAACCCAGCGAGCAGGAACCGCTGGTAGTCGATCTGGACCGTCACCTCGCCGATGACCGTGACCAGGTAGGTGATCCCCACGTCGCCGCCGAACGCGAGCACCCAGACGAGGTTCCGAAAGAGCGCCCCGAGCGCCCTCGGGAGGTCGCTGGCCGACAGCGGGCCGACGGTCGGGAGCAGGAAATACCAGATCGAGACGAACCACAGCGACCCGACGCCGACGACCTGTAGCTTCGCCGCGTCGAACCAGTCGAGCCGCTCGATGGCGAGATAGAAGGCCGAGACCAGCACGCTGAGGAGGGCGAGCGACCCGGCGGCTTTCAGCGCGATGGCGTCGGCGTAGGGAATCGGCAACAGCGCGACCAGCAGCCCGGTCCCGAACGCGACCCCGGTCAACCCCGCGCGGGGGCCCACCTCGCCGATCCGACGGGAGACGAGGACCGCGAGGACGAACCAGCCGAACAGTGAGACGATGGTCCCGACGAGCAAGATCGCCTCCAAGGCGGCGAGCGCGAGCGCCGAGAGGACGCCGGCGACGAGGCCGCCGGCCGCCGCGACCCGGACCCGGGATCGGGCCGCGGGCGTGTCCTCGCTCCCGAGGAGATTCCCGATCCCGAACGACGCCGCCCGGTAACACGCCGACAGCGGGAGCCGCGAGTCGCGATCGGCCTCCCGACCGAGGGCGACCAGCGCGACCGTCCAGACGACGGCGACGATCAGCCCGAACAGGACCGGGCCGGCCGCCGTGTTCAACTCCAACGGAAAGAGGCCTTGGAGCGGCGGGCTGTACCCCCGGAGGGCGTCGGGGCCGTTCGCGAACCAGGTCTCGGCCTGGACGAACCGCTGGAGGATGACCGACACGCCGAGCACCGTGATCGCGAGGTAGTCCTCGCGCAGGCGGATCGTCGGGAGCGCGACCAGCCCGCCGATCAGCCCGGCCACGATGGTCGCGACGGCGATCCCGACGATCCAGGTGCCGACGATCGGCACGTCGCCCAGCCCGAAAACGTACCTGGTGAAGTCGCTCGGGTCGTCCGGCGGCAACACGAACAGTGCCGAAACGTAGGCCCCGACGAGGAAAAAGCCCACGTGGCCGAAATCGAGCAATCCCGTATGGCCGTACTTCAGCGTCAGGCCATACGAAAGCACCGCGTAGATCGCCACCAGCACCAGAAACGAGATGACGACATCGGAAGCTGCCATGCGTTATCCTCCCCTCCCCGTGAGCCCTTCGGGTTTGATTAGCAACACGGTGAGCAACACGACGAAGGCGACCGGCACCCGGTAGGTGGCACTGAGCCCGGGGATCGCGAAGATGCCGACCTCCATCGCCAGCCCGACGACGTAGCTGCCGAGGATCGCGCCGTACACCGAGATGCCCCCAAGGATGACGCCGGCGAACATCGGCAACAACAGGAAAAACCCCAGGTTGATGGTGATGTTGTCGAACAGAAAGCCCAACAGGACGCCGGCGATCGCGGCGAAGACGCCGGCGATGATCCAGACGGCCATCATCACCCGCCGGGTGTTGATCCCGCGGATCATCGCTAAGTCGCGGTTGTCGCTGGTCGCCCGCATCGCCTTCCCGAGCGTCGTCGCCCGGAGCAGGTAGTGCAACACCGCCATCATCGAGAGCGCGACCAGGACGACCCCGATCCGTAGCGGCGAGATCGACACGCGCGTGAGGTACGCGGGGCGCTCGGGGACCTGCCCGCCGCCGGCGAGGGCGAGCCCACAGACGAGAAGGACGCCGAGTCCGCTGAGCGCCGCGGCCAGCCGGGGGCCGATAACGGCCGCCGACCGCCGCCGCCGACGATAGCCCGCGACGGCGACGCCCGCAGCGAGGAGACACGCGACGAGGAGTTCGGGCCAGGAGTACCCGAGCGCGACGAGCCGGGTCGGCTGGCCGCCAGCCGGCTCTAGGACGTTGACGACGAGCCCGTTGCCCGCGATCGAGAGGTCGAGGAAGACCGCACGGGCGATGTCGAGGCTCGCCCCGGCGACCGAGAGCGTCGCGTCGACCGCGTAGAAACGGATGTCGCCGCCGAAGACCGTCTGGATGCTAAAGCGGATGACGAAGGCCATCGCCAGCGAGACGATCAGCATCATCGCCAACTCGACGCCCTTCTCGCGGAACTTCCGGAAGACCAGCGACTCGGTGAGCGGCACGACGGCCCCGAGCAAAACGACCGCGAACAGCACCGCCGCCGGATACGACGGGAGCCCGAAGACGACCAGTCCGCCGACGGCGACCGCGGCCAGCAGGTGTGTCCCGAAGCCGATCGTCGGGGTGACGTCGATCCCCCACCACCCACCCCCGAGGGCGTCGGTCCCCCCGAGGTGGTAGACCGCGCCGAGCACGCTCGCGACCGAGACGGAAAAGAGGACCGCGGCCCCCGCGGGACCGACCGCCCGGCTCCCGGTCGCGAGGGTGTCGAACAGCGGCACCGAACCGGGCTTGTTCACCACCAGCGCCGCGTACGCGCCGAGGGTGAGTAGGTCGCCGTGGGCGAAGTTCGGCACCTCCGCGATGTCGTACACCAGCGCGAGGCCGATCGCCCCGAGCGCGACGATGCTCCCGGTCACGACGCCGGTCATCACCGCGTTTAATAGCCCGGTCTCAGCACCGACCACGCGGCATTTCCCCCGTTCGACCGTTTATACTGTCGGTGTCGTCGGTGGCATCGGTGCCGTCACGACCGTCGCGCCGTCCCGATCCGTCGTCGCCGTCATCGGAACGGCCGTCGTACTCGCGGCCGTTCCGATCCGCAAGGGGTACTCCCGCCAATCCCGTCCGCTGCGTGCTGTCACGTCGCATCTGCCTATCGGGTAGATTGGGGGGAGTGTTAATCTTGGCATGGAGCACGCGCCGGGTCGCGCCCGCGTCGAGCGTCGCGTTCGGCCCCCGCGGTCGGGCGCGCGATCCGGTAGCGCGCCGGCGGTCGCCGACCCTCGGTCTTCGGCGTTCGGGATCGACCGGCTCCGACCGGTCCCCGGCCTGCGTTCGGTTACAGGTACCCCTCTTCGAGAAGCAATTCGCCGTTGAGGAGGCTCGCGCCCGCCGCACCGCGGATCGTGTTGTGCGCGAGGCAGTTGTACTGGACGCCCTCCTCGGTCCCGCGGACCCCGCCGGCGGCGATCGCCATCCCCTCGCCGACCATCCGGTCGAGTTGGGGCTGGGGACGATCGGGGTCCTCGAAGACCTCGATGAGCGGGTCGGGTGAGCCCGCCAGGTCGAGCGCGGGGTACTCGCGCATGGCCTCGATCGCCTCGCTCGCGGTGAGGGGGTCTTCGGTCTCGGCCCAGACGTTCTCTAAGTGGCCGTCGATCGTCGGCACACGGTTACAGGAGGCCGCGACGGAGACGTCGTGCCAGCCGACTTCCGCACCGTCGAAGGTACCCAGTAGTCGACGCGATTCGGTCTCCATCTTCTCTTCCTCGCCACCGATGTAGGGGAGCACGTTGTCGATGATCTCCATCGACGCCACGCCCGAGTACCCCGCCCCCGAGACCGCCTGCAGCGTCGCAATATGGACGCTTTCGAGACCGAACTCGTCGAGAGCGGCGAGCGTGGGCACGGCGGTGATCGTCGAACAATTCGGATTTTTGAGCAACGCGCCGTCCCAGCCCCGCTCGTCGCGCTGGACCTCCAGGAGACCGAGGTGGTCGGCGTTGACCTCCGGGATCACCAGCGGGACGTCTTCGACTAAGCGGGCGTTCGAGGAGTTCGACGAGACGACGTAGCCCGCCTCACAGAGCGCCGGTTCGATCCCCTCGCCGACCGCCGAGGGCAGCGACGAGAAGAGCAGGTCGGGATCGGCGTTCCCGTCGCCGATCGCCCCCGGATCGGTCGCCGACACCGCCGTCCCGGCGACGTCTTCGGGGATCGGCGCGTCGACGCGCCATTTCGCGGCCTCGCGGTATGGCTTCCCCGCGCTCGTCTCGCTCGCGGTGAGCGTTACGATCTCGAACTCGGGGTGGGGATCGATCAGTTGAACGAGGCGCTGGCCGACGACACCGGTCGCGCCCAGTATTCCGACGGATACGGTCATCGTCGGTACTGTGCTATCGTGGCGCAAAACGATTCCGTTTGACGCACCGTTCGGTATGGTGGCCGACCGCCGATCACGGAGTAACGATCGCCGATTGCCAGTTCCGGTCGCTGACCGTCGACTGCCGGTCCCCGACGGCCGATCGTCGACCGCCGACCGTTGGGTACTGACCGGATCGACGACCCTCACCGACGGTCGACGCGTTCGGCCCGATCTCTGAGATCGGCGAACACGGATCGCCAGTACGACTCGGCGAGGAACCAACACAGCGCGCTCACCACTAACACACACAGCGCGAGGAGTTCGGTAATGCCCATCCACCTAGGCGAGAGGTACAACACCGTGCTCAGGGCTGGCCCCGAGAGCACCCCTTTCAGCGCGTCGGCGAGCGGATCGGTTTCGGGGGGGTTCGCCGGGTCGTCGCCGCCGTTCGCTGGGTCCCCTTCGCTGTCAGTCCGTGCGGCGATCCGGCCGGCGCTCGGCCCGCTGGCGCTCTCGGGGCCGGTGCCGAGGCGTTCGGCGTCGTAGGGCAGGCCTACCGAGAGGTTCCAGACGACCTCGCCCGACCTGTCGACTTCGAGCACGCGATCGCCGTTCGAGTCGACGACGAGGGTGTGGCCGTTCGGCAGGCGATCGGCGTCGCGGGGCCACTGGAGGCTCTCGTCGGTCCACTCCCAACTCCGATGCCACGAGCCGTTTCGATAGGCGTACTCCACGACGCGGTTGTTCTCGGCGTCGGCGGCGAGGATCGCCGGACCGCCGTTTTCCGACGGGATGTAATCAGGGTTGTACTGCTCGTAGAGAACGGTACGGTTGTTGTCGGCACCGAGCGTCCGTTTCGTGACGAGCGCCCCCGCCGGCGGTCGAGTCGGATCGAGGAAGACGACTTGATCGTGATTCCGCAAACTCGCCATGATCCGACCCTCTTCGGTGTACTCGACGTCGTTCAGATGCGTCCAGTCTTCCATGTAGTAGCCGCCGCTGTCGAACCGGAACGCCGAGGCGGCGTACCACTCCCAGGCGTACTCGCCGGTTCGGGTATCGACGACGAACACCCGGTTTTCGTTCCGGTCGGCGACGATGTAGTGGGTATCGTTGATCCGATCGACGTCGTTCCAGGGCGCGAAGTCGGCGCGCGGGGCGATCTCACTGTAGACCCGCGTGACCGCGCCGGTCGTGAGGTTCACCCGCTCGATGACGTTTCGCGCACAGACGGCGTTCCCATCGTCGTCATTGCCCTCGCCCGCGTCGCCTTCGTTCACCTCGTCGAGTTCACACGCGGAGGCGTTGAGCCGGTCGGAGGCGGCGTACTCGACGGTCATCGAGTCGGCATCGGTCGTTCCGCTCGCCCCGTTCGCTTCGTTCGCCCTCTCTGCCTCGTTCGTCTCGTTCATCCCGTTTGCGCTCTCCGTGTCCTCCCCGATCACCGGATCGACGTCCCAGTAGCGGTCGTGGCTCGCATTGTAGTACTGGACCGATCCGTTCCGGCCGTACGCGACGATCTCCGCTTCGGCCCGCGAGTCGTTGGCGAGTCCCAGGAGGAGTTGATTCGAGTCGGTCGTCACGACCGTTATGCCGCTCGGGCGAGCCTCGGACGACGACTGGCCCGCGCTCGATCCCGCCGACGCCGCTCCGGTCGCGCTCGAAGCGACCGCTCCCGGAGCCCCCGGATTCCCCTTAGGCGATTCCGTCGCGTTCGGTCCCGGAGCGGTCGGTTCCGACGCAGTCGCTGTCGGCGAGTGCGTCGCGTAACCGCCCGCGACGACCCCCGCCGAGAGGAGCACGCAGGCGACGAAGACCGCCCGCAATGCCGATCGGGCAGCGACCATGGCCCCGGTATCGATTCGCGACTCAATAGAAGGTATCGACACGCCGTCCCACTCGGCTCGCTCTGGCGGTCGTTCTGCTTCGGGCGATCGGTTCGGATCAGAGCACTCACACCAGCACTACCAATATAGGCTTTTATACCATGGTCGCTAGCTGTATCAATGACTAATGAGCCAGTCGGTCCCCTCGATCGATCCGTATCGAAACTCCGATCTCTTTTCTAACTACTACTTCGACGAGCGCGTCTTCGAACTGGACGAATGGGACTGCAACGAGGAAGCCGAACGGGCCTTCGAGGAGTTGCAGGCGCTCTACGATACCGAGCGGGGCACGCTCGAAAACTACGACGAGGACCCGCTTCGGCGACACTGGATCGACGAAGTGCTCTCGATTCTGGGCTACGAACCGCTCCCGGAGACGCCGATCCTCGACGCGCGCGGCTCCGTTGACGGACCCTGTACGACTCCGCCGACGAACGCCGTGCTGGCGCGGCGATGAAGGCCGACGGGGAGTACGCCGGAATGTATGGCCAGTCACTATCGGTACTCGAAGCCAAGCAGTGGGACGCCGATTTTACCGAGCAGTACGGCAGGGACCGCTCCTATCGGGACGCCTCCCATCAAATCAAGTACTACCTCGAACACACCCCTGAGTCAGTCTCGTGGGGGATTCTAACGAACGGCAAGAAATGGCGACTCTACGGCACGAAGGACTACGAGACCGAGACCTACTACGAGGTCGATCTGGTCGACCTGCTCGAATCGGGGAGCGTCGAGGTGTTCAAGTATTTCTACGTGTTCTTCCGGCCGGCCGCATTTCGGGAATCGGCGGGGACGACGTTTCTCGACAGGGTGTGGTCCGAAAGCGAGACGGCTGCCCAGGAGTTGGGCGAGGACCTCCAGGACAACGTGTTCACCGCGCTGCAGGTGCTCGGCGAGGGCCTCGTCGAGACAAACGATCTGTACATCAACCCCATCGAGGAGGGGCAACTCGCCGACCTGAAGGAACACTCGCTGGTGTTGCTCTATCGGTTGATGTTCGTGTGGTATGCCGAATCGCGCGGTCTCATCGATCCCGAGGACCCGCGAGCGGCGACAGAGTACGAGGAGAACTTCAGCCTTGATGCGCTCCGGCGCGAGGTCATCGGCGAGGTCGGCGAGCGCGCCGACGAGAGGGACTTCGAGCGGGAGTTTTCGTCGTATGCGACCGGACTGTGGGGGCGATTAGAGGATCTCTTTTCGCTCGTGGATTCGGGCAACGACGAGCTTGGAATTCCGGCGTACAATGGCGGGTTGTTCGACGAGAACGATCACGAGTTCCTCGCCGAAAACGAGGTGGCAGACCGCCATCTCGCGGAGGTAATCTATCGATTGTCGACCACCGAGGCCGACAGCGGGTTCGGAAAAACTCCGGGTGACGGCGGCGCGGATCGAGCGCGATAGCGAGCGCCTGCGAGTGCTGGCGATACCTTATGTCAAGCCCGAGGATGCAGGTCGCGGCGAGTACGAAACCCTCGACCCAGCGCCAGCGATGGATTTCTTCGATCTCGATCCGGCGCAAGCCGACCTCATCGAGGCGTTCGTGCCTCACGCAGTTGAGAACGAAGACGCGGGCTATCGGGACAACGCAACGAAAAGCATCTCGCCGCTCGATAGGTTAGAGGACCTGACCCTGCCGAAGCTCGATGACGTGGCAGGTGGCATTGAGCGCTACATGGATGCTAAAGAGCGCGCCGCGGAGTTGGACGAGAAGATCGAGCGCACTGACGCGTTGATCAATGAGATCGTCTATGAGTTGTACGGGCTGACCGACGAGGAAATTGAAATAGTTGAGGAGGCGGTCGAGGAGTAGCATCTGCGAGCGAAGCGAGCGGTTCGCCGAGCCGAGCGCAGCCGACTGATATCTCCGGTGCGCGCCTCGGAACTCCAGAGGGTCGTCAACGCGAAGCGATGATCAACCGTTCGCTCGGAATATCAGCCTGGAGTCTCGTCCCGGGCGCACGTGCCTCTGGAGTCAGTCGCCATGCCGGGCTTGGCCACGACCCCACGCTTTATTGTAGAACGAATCCACTCAAGAGGATTTCGGTTCTCCGAACCGAACGGTCGCCGGACGACCGATCTCGACGACCACCGGGCGGCCGACCTCGATCGACGGTCAGCGGTCCCGCCCGGCGGAACGGTATTTCACGTCGCCGCCCGAACTGGCCTCATGGCCGAGGATAGGAGCGAGGATCTCCTTTCGCTGCTCGACGAACTCCGAATCGTAGCCGAGAACGGACTCAACTACGCCGAAAACCCCTACGACGAGGAACGCTACGAACGTCTCCTCGAACTGACAAGCGAGTGGTACGGCCGGTCGGTCTCGCTGCCGCCCGCCGAGGTCCGCGACCGCTTCGCCGCCGAAGTCGGCCATGTCACGCCGAAGGTGAGCGCCAATGCCGCGATCTTCGACGACGACGAGGGACGGGTCCTCCTCGAACGACGCGCGGACGACGGTACCTGGGGGCTGCCGGGCGGGTACACCGACCCGAACGAATCACCCGAAGGAACCGCCGTTCGCGAGACCTGCGAGGAAACCGGCCTCCGGGTCGAACCGACCGATCTCGTCGGCGTCTACACACGTACGCCCGGCAAGTACGGTCCGCACTGCCTGGTGGTCCACCTATATGCCTGTACCGTCGTCGGCGGCGACATGGAGGCGTCCCACGAGAGCGAGGCCCTCCGATATCGGGGTGTCGAATCCGTCTCCGACTGGCACAAGGACCACCGGCGGATGGCGCTCGACGCTCGCGCCCGCCGAACCGGTCCGGGCTGACCATCGTGACCGTCGCAACCGTCGCTTTCCCCCGACCAACCTCGCTCGACCGGTCGAGCCTCAGTTCTCGCGGTCGGTCTCGCTCCAATCGCACTCCTGGCACTTCCAGCCGGTGACGTACGCGGTGACGTCAGGCATGTACCCGACTTCGAGGACGTCCCCGCCACAGTCGGGACACTCACGATCGGCGGTCTCGATGGCGTCTGCGTCCATGACGTCCTCGCCTTCGATGATCTCGCCGAGTTTCGTCGGCGTCACCATTCGCCCCTGCACGACGCGGTTTTCGGCCATGCTCGCGCTTCGAGTGCGTCTCCTAAGCCTCTGTCGACGCCCCGTCGCTTCCAGTTCCGACCCCGACCCCGACCTCGGACTCCACCCCGACGCGGGTCCGGACCCCAACATGGCTCCGACCCTAATCGCGAACCCCGCCCGGTTCGGTTCCGTGCCGACCTGCACGCTCGGCTATCAGTCACCGGTCACCAGTCAGCGGCCATCGATCGCCGGTCGGCGCTCGCGTCCCGATCGCGCTCAGAGCCAGGGGGCACGGTCCTCGAACCGCCGTTGCTCCTCGGCGTCTCCGGTGTTGTCGATGGCTACGCCTCCTCCGACATCAGCATCGGCGTCGGCGTCGGTTCCGGTTTCGACTTCGGTACCGGCGTCGGAGTTCCCCGATTCCGCTCCGTCCGTCGACCGGTCGGCGGTCGGTCGACCGACCCGCTCGCGTTCACCCTGACTCTCGCCGCCGGGGTTGAGCGCGAATAACCCGGTAACACAGAGCACCGAGAGCGCGAACGGACCGTCGGCGGGGACGACGCCCAATAGCGACAGCGAAAAGACTCCCAGCGCGACCGCGCTGCCAAAGCGAAAGCGATCGAGTTCGACCGACTCGCGCAGTCGGGGGCCGAACCACGCGACAGCTACTGCAAAAACGACTCCGGACCCGGCGGCGGCCGCGGCACGCGCCACGAGGCCAGCATCTACCGTCGTCACGAACTGCGCGCCCGCGAGATCGACGCTCGCAAGCAGGCCGAGGCCGATGATCGCGGCGGGACGGGGCAGTATCTCGCCGACGCGTGCGCTCGCGGTTCTCGCGGCGACCGCGAGGATCACTACGGCGGCGAAACGCTCGAAGACCGCGAGATCGACGAGGCCGGCGATCGTCGGCGCGAGCGCGGCCTCGAATGCCGCGAGCGGCACCAACAGGAGGCCAATGGCGAGCACGCTCCGGGCGTTCTCCCGTGGAGTGCCGTCGAGTTCCGCGAGGATCACCGCCACGGTAGCGCTGCCGCCGAAGATGAGCAAGCCGATTTCGAGAACTCCGAGGACTCCGGAGAGCGCCCCGGCGAGCACGAGCGCCGGGAAGATACCGTCTACTAACGGCAGACACATGACCGTCGCCAGCAGTCGGGTACCGTCGCCCGCGGCTCGCTCAATGCGGTGGGCGACCGGATGCTGTGAGTTGCTCATCCGGGACTAGCTCGTCCGGCCCTCACCCGTGACCGACGGGGGGTGATGGATGCGATACCCGGCGCGTCGTCCGCTGTCCGTGTCAGTGTCACCGTCGCCGTTCGAGGCGAACGGGTTCCACGGATCGGACCCCGACGCGCGCCAGTCTCGCGCGAGGGGAGCCGCCAGTGTAATCGATTCGCGCGCAGTAACGGTAAACGAGGTGCCGGAGGTGCCGAAGGCGGTTGCTCGGCCGGCGATGCGCGATTCGATCGGACGGGCGACGTCCATATTCGAGACCTAATACCGTCATAGATGTAATACCTTGCGTGAGACGCGCGGACACGGACCGCGTTCGCGTTCTGTACTGATCGGGACCGATGGGTGCTCCGACATGACGGTATTAATTCATCGACGCTGAATGGAAAGAGTACAGAACGGCCGGAAAGCACCCGACACGCTCGGTTCGGGGGGCTCGCCGTGCTCCTCGTCGCTCGCTTCGCTCGCTCCTGTAGTACTTGTCCTCGAAAATCGAAGATTTTCGGGATCACGGGAGAGCTTCGCTCTCTCGAACGACGTCGCCCGCCGTCGCCGAGCGCGAGGTCGGCGGAGCCGACCTCGGAAACCGTGGTCGTTCGAGAGACCTCCGGTCTCTCGTGATGTTGTCAGAACGCGAAGCGTTCTGACTGCGAGCGGGATCGGAGGTCCCGCACTGACCGAAAGACGCACTCGGCGTCTTTCGAACCACGGCGAAGCCGCTACGCGGTCGGCCCCTTCCAGTCCCACCCGAGCCGATTCCCACGGGTCCTCATCGCTCAATTAAACACCGCCGTATCGGCGAACAAGGAGTCGATTCAGCAGTCTCACATGAAGGCGCTGGGATCGTTCGGAGAACCCCTTAGACACCCGGCTCCTCCGGTTCCTCCGTTTTCCTGAGCGGTTCGCGTCGGTTCTCGTCGTTTAGCTGAGCACGGCCGGCGAACCGACTCGTGGGCCGGTTCATAGACTATAGGACGCGGCCGTCCTTCGAAGCGCTAGATCGATTCGGTCGACACGGCGGTCCGTAACCGTCGTAGTGAGGCACGGGAGAAAACGCGGTCGACGAGTACCTGCCGAGGGAGTTCAGAGAACGGAAAACCGGAAGACGAAATGAAACCAACGAAGCGATTCAGTCGGCGGACTTGAACGGTCGGTCGCGCGTCGCACCGTCGACGGCGGGCGCGTCGGCCGGCCCGTCGACGAACATGTCGTGGATAACGAGCCCGAGCGAGACGAGCGCGCCCAGCGGAACCGCAGTCATTAGTCCGATACCACCCAACACCAATGCTCCCGTGACGCCGAGGAAGGCGAGCGGGATGAGACCGAGAACGAAGTCGTAGTAGCCAGCAATGATCTACTCTCGACTATAGATGGGGCCATATAAATATTTTCTATAGACTCTATCGAATCTTCGTGTAGGCTACGAAAATAGCTCTCGTAACTTATGGGGTCGAAGAGCCGACAGCCGTCGTCGATCGGAGCGAAACCGGGGCGGGGCCGATGTGGTCGAGAGCGGTCGTGACCGACGCCTTCTTGCGCTCGGTCGTCAAGGACGTGAGCGTGAACCGTAACGACCGGGCGATCACGGGGCTAGTAATGCTGGCACATTCGCTGGTTCACACCTACGAGCTCGCCTTTCCGGTGTTGATCCCGATCTGGCTCGCCGAGTTCGACACGACGGCGGCGCTCATCGGCCTGGTCGTCACGATTGGACTGTCGCTGTTCGGACTCGGCTCTCTGCCGGCGGGCGTGCTCGCCGATCGCCGCGGGTCCCAACCGCTGATCGTCGTCTGTCTGCTCGGCATGGGCACGGCGTTTCTCCTCGTGAGCGCGGCACCCAATCTGGTCGTACTGACGCTCGCGCTGGTCGTCTGGGGCGCGGCCGCGAGCGTCTATCACCCCGCCGGCCTCTCGCTCATCACGAAAGGCGTCGAGGAACGCGGGAACGCCTTCGCGTATCACGGCACCGCGGGCAACGTCGGGACGGCCGCCGGGCCGTTGCTCGTCACGGTGTTGCTCTTCGCGCTCGGCGGCGACTGGCGAATCGCGGCCGCCGTGCTCGCAATCCCCGCGCTCGCCGGGGCGGTCGTTACCGTCCGGATCAACATCGAGGAATCGGCCGCCCTCGCCCCGACGACGGCGAATGGCGGCACACGCACCGACGGCGGTGCGGGTGGCACCGACGGCAGCGCACGTACTGACGACGGGACGGGAGACAAGGACGACGACGCCGATACCGGGGGCTGCGGGGACGTCGCCGACGGCGAGAACGCCGGAGGCAGGGGTAGCAAGGCGAGCCCGGGCGTGGATTCGTTCGCCGATTTCGTCTCGACGTCGGGGACGTTGCTCACGGGTGCGTTCGTCGTCGTCTTCGCCGCGGTGATGCTCTCGGGGCTGTACTACCGCGGGGTACTCACCTTTCTGCCGGCATTGCTCTCGGGGTTCGAGACGATCGGCCCAGTCTCCCTTGCGGGCCGGACGATCGAGTCCGGACGGGTAATCTTCACGGGCCTGTTGACGGTCGGCGTTCTCGGCCAGTTCACCGGCGGGAAGCTCACCGATCGGGTGCCCGTCGAACTCGGCCTGGTCGTCGGGTACGGCGCACTCGCGGTCGTCGCCCTCGGGTACGTTCCCGCCGCGAACGCCGGTCTCGTTCCCATCCTCGTCCTCTCGGCGGTTCTGGGGTTCGTCCTGTTTTTCGTCCAGCCGTTCTACCAGGCGACCGTCGCGGAGTACTCCCCGCCCGAGGCGCGCGGCCTCTCGTATGGGTACACCTATCTCGGCGTGTTCGGCGTCGGCGCGCTCGGCGCGTCGATCGCCGGCGCGATCCTCACGTACTTCTCGCGGTTCGCCCTGTTCGTCGCACTGGCGGCCTTCGCGCTCGGGGCGAGCGGGCTCGCGGCCGTCCTGTACGCCCGCGGGCGCTGATGTCAGTCGCATGGAAAACGTCGAGCGGAAAAACCACGCTGTCGCCGGTTGATCGACGCTCGCCGGCATCGGCGCTCGCCGACGGCCGTCCGTCCGCTCGACCTCGTTCGCCCGGTCTCGCTTCATCCCGTCTCGCCCCGTTTCGTCCGCTACCGGCCGCGGAGTGCCACGAAAACGCGCCAGGGGACGAGCAGCGCGAGGCCGACGCCGACCGAGACGATCGTGAAGGCGAGCGTGAGGTCGCCGTGAAACAGCGCCGTCCCGCGCAGGAGCTGGCCGAGCAATGCGGCACTGATCCACGCGACGCCGACGACGCCCGCCGCGGCCTTCGAGCTCGACAGCGCCCGCGGCCGGTAGGCACCCGCGAGCACCGACGCGACGATCCACCCGAGGAGGAAGGGCGCGAAGGTATCGAGCACTCGCAGCGGTTGACCCACCGGACTCACGCCGTGATTCAGTTCGCCGACGACGACGAAGACGCCGATCAACGCGATGTCGACGAATGCGACTGCGGCCGCCGCCGGCGCGAGGACCAGTCGCGACCGGAGGGACGAGACAGCGTTGCTCATACCGGCCAGTTCGAGCGCCGGGGACTTGGCTCTCGCGTTCGTGCTCAGGGTTGCGATGTTGGTCGTGCCCGTGGTCGCGGTGTCAGCAGCGCCGTCCGGTCGACCGGGGGCGGTGATCGGTCGCTCCGGACAGGACCGAAAGCGCCTCGTCGAGAGCCGTCGAAGAGACGCGCCGATTCGCCGATGCTCACTTACCCCGTCGACACGCACTATTTGTCGAGTCAGCGATACTATCGCCTACTGTACGCGGGCGAAGCGACCCAAGTCGGTGTCGCCGGCGTCGATCCCGCCGAGGGAGTCGTGGGGCCGGTCGACGACGATCCGACCGGCGCGTTTCTGCCCGAGTCCGGGGATCGCCGCGAGTTCGGCCATCGACGCGTCGTTGATATCGAGCGGGTATGGAACGCCCGAGACCGACCGGAAGCCGTGGTCGGTAACCGCGATATCGACCGTCTCCTCGAGCGGACGCTCGCCCGGGATCGCGACTAACAGGGGATAGGTGCCCAGTTGACGGCCGAACGTCCGCCCGTTGCGGTGGTACTCCAGGTGAACGTCGGGCAGGCGGGTGCCCGGCGGGCAGAGCCGCCGGAGCATCGGTCGGTCGATCTCCTCGCGGACCGCTTGCTTGTAGGGTTTGAACTGCTCTTTGTGCTCGATCGCGACATCGGCTCCGGTTTCGGCCATCTCGGTGCCAGCGAAGGCCATAACCTGCCGGATGTTCACCCGTCGGATCAGCAGGTCCTCGTCGTAGACCCGGTGGAGAAAGCGCTTGTTGTGCTCGTATGTCTCGGGGCGCTCGCCGGCGAGCCCGTGAACGAGGTTGATTCCCGGCAGCAGTTTCGGCAGGCGGGACGGTCCGTCGCCGCCCGGCCGCCAGCCGCCTTCCTCGTTGACCGCGCGGACGGCTTCGAGACACTCATCCGCGGTCACAAGCAGGTCGTTTCGCTCCTGGACGACTGGGTCCGCGGATTCGAGGCCGAAGGCGGCGGTGTCGCCCGCCGTGTTGTGATCGGCGATGATCGATATCGCCTCCCGCGAGCGCTCGGGGTAGTCGACGATCGTCACCGGGTTCATGTTGTCGAGATGGAGCGTCCCGAGATCGGGTGCGACCGCGCGGATCCCCGTGTAGAGCTCCCGGAGGGCGTCGGGGTTGGGCGCTTCGCCGTTCCCGCCGAACGCGAGGATATCGGCCTGGCGACCCAGCCGGAAGTGACGAACCCCCGATTCGTACAACGATTCTACCTCTTTGATCACCGACGCGGCGTCGCGGAAGGCTGGATCGCCGTACAGCGGTTCGGTGCAAAAGGAACATCGGTAGGCACACCCCCGGGACGTCTCGATTTCGCAGATCAGGTATTCGGGGTAGTTCGGGTGCTCGCCGACGACGAACGCGCCTAAGTCGGCCCAACGGTCGATCTCGGCGTTTGCGCGCATTCGGTCGGAAAAGCCCTCTAATTCGCTTCGAACGAGGTCGAAGGCGGCGGCCTCGATGTCGCCTTTCGCGACGAAATCGAAGTCGAGGTCCCGACGTTCGGTGTCGGTCGCGCCCTCGTTGCGCTCGCCGACGCCGAACCTGATCGGTCCGCCCATGAGGCTCGTCCCCTCGGCAACCCAGGCGAGTTCCCGTACCTCGTCGGGTTCGGCGGGCGTTCCGCCGACGTACTTGCCGGGGACGGTCATCCCGCCGAGGTAGATCAGTAAGTCGGCGGCCTCGACCGCGCGCCAGTTGCCCTTCTCGTCGCGCAGTTCGTCGATCGTGTAGTACGCGACGCGCTCTTCGGGGACGCCGGCGTCGACGAGCGCGCCGGCGGTGTACCGGGGGTACGTCGAGATGTAGGGTGGAACGCCGAAGTGTGCCGGTTCGTCGACGTACCCATCGACGAGGACGACGTCGAGGTCGGCGAGGTCGGTCATGCAAACGATTGGTCGGTCGGCGCACAAAGCGACTCGGGTTCATGATCGGGCGTCGATCCGGCATGCGCTCGTCCCGACCACCCACCGGCCAGCGGAACCGGGCGCGAAGCACCGAGTTCCGGGTATAGTGAACTCGATCGCGGCGTCGTGGACCGGCGAATGAGCGGTCGTGTTTAGTTTAGCTACCTCTATGGGACGAGCCGTTGAGACCGTCTGAGAAGCCCCTGGACGCTCGACTCCCGCAGCTCGCCGCGCTCCTCGACTCGCTCACTGCGTTCGCTCGTCTGTCGTTCGAAAATCGAAGATTTCCCGCGATGACAAGAGACGCCTTCGGTGTCTTTCGAACCACTCCGCTCTCCCGAACTCACGGACGCGCAGCGCCCGTGAACGCCCGGCCCCTTCCAGTCCCACCCGAACCGGCTCCAATTGGTCTTCGTCACTTAACTGAACACCGCCGAACCGGTTCCAATCGGTCTTCGTCGCTTAACTGAACACCGCCCGTCGCTCGGGGCCGTGAGCTTCGACCTGTCCTCAGCGCTTCCGGCCGTCGCGGTCGGTTCTCCGCTCGCCGGTTCGCCGGCCCATCGGCTCGCTGGGCCGATCAGCGCGTTGGTTCGCAGGTCACCCGGTGTACGTCCGGAGGTGAGCGAGCGTTCCCTCTTCGATCGTGTGGACGTCGAGGAACTCGAAGAGGACACCCCCGTCGTGACACAGCCGGCCCCGAACCGCGATCCGCTCGCCATTGGCGTAGGTGCCGTCTATCTCGTGGGTCGTGTCGGTCAGCGGGCGTTCGTCGCGCATGAAGCGGACGAACGTTTCGGGACCACCGAGATTCCCGTCGGGGCGGTCGTGGACGAACCCCGATCCCAACAGCCCGCGGAGGTCGTCGTACCGGCCCTCGTCGATGGCCGCGTAGTACGCACGCGCGACCGTCTCGGGGTCGGCCATACCCGTCGGACGAACCCCTGATACATAACCGTCGGCCCTCCGTCGGGGCGGTGTCGACGTCGTGCTGACGGGACGAGGAGGGACGGGGAACGGATCGAAAGTCTTCCACACGATCGACGCTCGCTGGCCGCCTCGCGGTCGGCCCTGTTCAGTCCCGTTCGGTTCGGTCCCGTTCCGTAGCGGTTGCTCGGGAGGCAGTCGCGTAGCGTGTCGCTGTCGTCGATCGAGACAAAACGTTCATTCGCCGCTGGAGCCGAGTCGGGACCACGACGCGAACGACACGACCGACGCGAACAACGATCGAGCGGACACCACCCGATGAAACAGTACCCGAAGGTCCCGCGTTACGACCACCCGACCGTCAAGCCCGCGGCCCACGAGGGCGATCTGTGGCTCGTCGAGAAACTCGACGGCAGCAACTTTCGGTTCGTCCGCTACGACGAGCGTTTCGCCGACGCGTACGCGGGGGACGTAACCGAACTCGATCCGGCGAACGGCGAGTTGGTCTTCGGGACGCGACGGGTCGTCCGCGGGACCGATAGCACAGGTCTCGACGCGATCGACGGCAGTCTCCACCGGGCGGTGCGGGCGCTGCGCGAGGTCGATAGGGAGGCAATCGGTACGCTCCACGACGAGGAGGGCGGGCCGATCACGTTCTTCGCGGAGAACATGATCCTCCATACGATCGATTACGACTACACCGAACGTCCGCCGCCGGCACTGCTCGGCTTCGACGCCTATTCGCCGGCACGCGACCCGACGCCGAGGGAGACTCCCAGCGACCCCTTCGAGGAGCGTTTCGAGGGGTTCCTGCCCGGCGAGGCGGTCTTCGGCACGGGTGACACCGACGGCGGATCGGGTGCGGACGGCACGGGCGACGCGGGCGGTGGGTCAGGCGCGGACGACGCGGTCAACGGGAACCCGGACGACGAGTTCAAGACAGAAGGGGGAGACGGCGACCCGGGCGTCTTCGAGCGCATCGGGCTCGATACGGTGCCCGTCGTCGATCGGATCGACACCCGTAATCGAGGCTTCGATCCGGGAAGCTACGAGGTTCCCCGCTCGGCCTTCGCCGATCGGCGGGCCGAAGGGGTGGTGATCCGCAACGACGCGGCGAACCGGCGGACGAAATCCGTCACCGAGGACTTCCAGGAGCTCAACCGGCAGCGGTGGGGCGGCCGCGAGGACGACGCCGAAACCGGCGCGGAGGCGTTCGTCGCGACTTTTTGCACTAACGCACGGATCAGGAAAGGGGTCAGGAAGATGGTCGTCGAGGAGGAGTACGACTTCTCGCGGGCGATCATCGAAGAGCTCTATCCCCGTGTCGTTGAGGACATCTGGGCCGAGGAATGGCGCGAGATAATGGACCTCGACTTCGCGTTTACCCCAGCGGAGGTCCGCCCGCTCGTCGCGCAACGCTGTGCGGAGGTGGTGACGACGATGGAGACCAACGCCCGGCTGAACGACGTCCCGCCCGAGACGCTCTGGGCCGAGGAGTGATCGGTCCGGTTCGCGACGATCCGCGACAACCCGTGACGGTCCGCGGCCGGCGATCGGCCGAGCGGGAACGGAACGATAAGCCTATCCACGAGCCGTGGCCCGGTGTAGTGTGAGTCGGTGAAATGCGACTGGCGATCTTCGGTGCCGAGGAGGGAATGGGGCGGGCGCTGACCGAGACGGCGCTCGAAGCGGGCCACGCGGTTCGCACCCACGCGAGCGAGCTCCGCGAGTACCCGCTTCGGAGCCTCGATTACGATCGCCTCACCGTCACCGAAGGCGACGCCTACGACGTCCGTGCCGTCGAGGACATGCTCCGGGACGCGGACGCCGTCTGTAGCGCGATCGGTCGTAACACCGACCGGCCGCCGGGCGTCACGCCGTCGGAGGGAACGGCGAACGTCCTCGGCGCGATGGACCAGTTCCTGGTTCCCCGCATCGTCTCCGCGAGCGCCGTCGGCGTCGGAAATAGCGCCGATCACGTGAGCCTGGGGCATCGCCTCCGGGGCCTGTTCGACCGCGACCGCCTCGCCGACCTCGAACGCCAGGAGCGCCTGCTGCGCGAGAGCGACCGCGAGTGGGTAGTCGTCCGGTCCCCACGCCTCACGAACGGCCCGCGAACGGACGACTACCGCGTCGGCACCGACGTCGAGACCGACCTCCGGTCGAGCGTCTCGCGTGTCGATCTCGCCGCGTTCATGATCGCACAAGCCACCGAGGACACGTATCTCCGCCGCGCCGTGACGATCGCCGACTGATCGCGGCCGTCGATCGATCGCAGTCGCCGACCAGGACGATCGCCGAGGGAACGAGCGGCGACGACCGGGATGGACGCCGGCACACTGGCACGGTCATCGTCGCGCTATACCGCTCGCTACCCGTTGCCCGTCACTCGGCCGGTTCGAGGTCGTGGGTTTCGGCCCATGCGTACAGATGCGAGAAGACCGGAGCCAGGTCGTCGGCCTTCGCCGTTGCCTCGTACTCGACGCGCGGGGGGATCTCGTCGTATGAGCAGCGGGTAAGCAGCCCCGTCTCGACGAACTCCGCGAGGCGCGCGGAGAGCGTGTTCGGCGAGATGCCGAGTTCGGCTTCGAGTTCGCTGAACCGGTGGGGCCCGTCGGTGAAGGCGAACTCCCGGAGCAGGGCCATCGCGTGGGCCTTGCTCGTCAGCGTCAGTAGGTCCGACACCGTCTCGCTGTTCGCACACGGGTCCCCATCAGCGGACCCGCGACTCCCGTGACTCCCGCTTTCCCCGTCCGCGGCGATCGCAGCCGGCGGCGATTCGTCCATACGGACGCGAGCGGCCCGACGATCCTATACTTGTCTCCTCGTAGCCGATACGCGATCGGGAGCCTCGGGATGGAAGCCATACTAATAGGCAATCATCGGCGCTTCGCCGATGTAGGTGTCGGCATCGGCATCAGTATCGGTGCTCGCCTGCGCGATCATGAACGCCGCGAGGTCCGCGCGCGAAATCGTCGCCCGAGGTCCCAATCGTAGGTAGCCCGTGCGGTAGTCGCCGGTTCCCGGACCGTCGGTGAGTCGCGGCGGGCGAACGACCACCCACTCGACGTCGCTTCCGATCACTCGCCGGACGTGTTCGTTGCTGTCGTCGAGCAGGTCGCCCGCGACGAGTTTCAGCGCGCCGGACATCACCCGGCCGCCGAGCGATGGCGAATCGTTCGGATGGGAAACGCCCGCGCCGACGAGGGTCACGACCCGGGGAACGTCGTGGGCCTCCATCGCTGCCGTAATATTCCCGGCGGCGATTGTAAGGACGTTATCGGGCGAGCCGTCGGCGTGGCCGAGCGCGCTCACAACGGCGTCGGCTCCCTCGATCGCCCGCTCGACCGCCTCGGCGTCTATGACGTCGCCTTCGACGACGGTCACGCGGTCGTCCTCGCGTCGATCGTCGGCCAGTTTCTCCCGGTCGCGGACGAACGCCCGAACCTCGTGGTCGGCCGCGAGCGCTTCACGCACTACGTGACGGCCCGTTCGACCCGTCGCGCCGAACACTGCTGTTTCCATGTCGTTCGCCGTTGGTTCGCGACGGGTATGAATGGGTCCGTTCGCCGCAGCGAAGTCACTCACGGGGATCGAAGCGACCGGCGGTGTTTAGTGAAGTAATGAGGAGCGGCGGGGACCGGTTCGGGCGGGACTGGAAGGGGCCGACCGCGTGGCGGCTTCGCCGTTCGCCATCCGAGGCGCTCGCGTTCGCTCATGCCTCGCGTTCGGCGACGACGGGCGACGTAAGCACCGTGGTTCGAGAGACGCCTTCGCGTCTCTCGTCATTGCGGGACCGAAGGTCCTACTTGCAGTCAGAACGCGGAGCGTTCTGGACCACATTCACGAGAACGGAGTTCTCGTGAGTAAATGGGAACTCGGAGAGTTCCCATCACATCACAAAGGGCGCTCCGCACCTTTTGAACGACAGCGAGCCCCCTGAACCGAGCGTGTCGGGGGCTTTCGAAACGGTCTCGACGGTTCCTTTCCCGGAAGCTGCTACGCCAAATACGACCGCTCGAAGCGACCGAGAACTTTTAGGGTTCACCGGCGAAGCGACGGCTACGATGGTTACTGAGCTGGGTTGGCTGTATATCGGGGGTAGTTTAGTGCTGTTTTTCTTCTGGGCGTACGGTATCGTCTCCTTCCTACTCGATATCAAGAACAAGTTCGTTCCGCTCGGCCGCCAGTACCTGCGGGGACGGCGCAAACTCAAAGCCGAGCAAGAAGAGGAAGAAGAACGCGAGGAGCGGGAACGCCAGCTGTACTAACCGCGGCCCGGTAAGCCGAAACGACCCGGAGCGAGGTCGAGTCGAGCGTGTTGCGCTCGGCGATCGCGGCGCACACGCAGTTCGAAGACTCAACAGGGTGGACAGCACAACCCGTCGTAGGAGTGATACCCGTAGCGCAAGCCCACGCGTCGATCCTTTGGGTCGAGATCACCGCGAGGCTGATCGCGGGTCTCGCGCTCATCCTTACGAACGGCTTTTTCGTCGCCATCGAGTTCGGGCTGGCGCGCGCCAGTTCTCGAAGGAGGAGTTCATGGAACCGGGGCTCGAACGCACCTGGGAGATGACCGACCAGCTCGAGATCTATCTCACGAGCTGTCAGGTCGGTATCACCGCCTCCAGTATCGCGGTGGGAATCGTCGCCGAGCCGGCGCTGGCGGCGATCTTCGCGCCGGTGTTCGGCGACACGATACTGGCGTCGGTCGGCGGCGGCGCGTTGCTCGCCTTTCTTATCATCAACCTCCTCCACCTCACACACGGCGAACAGACCCCGACGTATCTCGGCGTCGAGCGCTCGAAGTTCGTCTGTCGGTACGGCGCGACGCCGCTATACTACTTCGCGAAGTCGATCTCGCCGCTGATCAAACTCGGCGATGGGATTGCGAAGTGGACGCTTTCGCTCTTCGGCGTCGAGATGACCGGCGCGTGGCTCGAAACCGAGATCGACGCCATCGAGACGCGTGGTGACCTCCACAGGGAACTCAGTTCGACGCTCGCCGAGAGCGGACTCTCCGAGGAGCGTCGCCAGGAAGTCATGAACGCCCTCGTCGTCGGCGACGTCCCGATCCGGGGGATCATGGTGCCACGCGAGGAGATCGTCGCGCTGTCGACGACCGATTCGGTCGCGGAGATCCGCGCGACCATCGCCGACTACCCCCATTCGCGCTTCCCATTGGTCGGCGAGGGGATCGAGGACTTCCGGGGGATTATCTATCTCCCGTCGATCGTTAACCGCTTCGAGGAACTCACCGAGGGCGACGCCGACATCGAAGACCTCGCGACGTCGCCGATGACGCTGCCGGCCGACGAGGAGGTCAGCGACGCGATCGACCGCTTCCAGGCTGAACGCCAGGAACTCACGTTCGTCGAAGACGAGGACACTGGCGAGATCGTCGGTCTGCTCACCGCGACCGACGCCTTCGAGGAAGTCATGGGCGAACTCGAAGACCCGATGGACGAGGTACCCGACAGCCGGGACCGCCGTCGTCGGTCTCGGGACCGAAGCGTCGACCCGCAGAACGAACCGACCCGGAGCTAACCGCGGGACCGTTCCGGCGCTGCCCGACCGGCCACCGACCAGCCGCTGACGTGACGCCGGCAGAACGCCAGCCGAGCGCCGACTGAACGTCAACCGGACGCCACCCGAACGCCGATCGGACCACCCTGAAGTTTTATTCGCCCTGTAACGGTAGCGCGTGCATGGATATCGGCGTGCTCACCGTGCCGCTCGGCGACGAATCGCTCAACGACGCCTGTTCGTATCTCACAGAATTAGGCGTCGGCGCGGTCGAACTCGGCTGTGGGGGGTTCCCCGGGGACGACCACCTCGACCGCGAGGCGCACCTGGACGACGAGCGGAGGCAGAACGACCTCCGCGAAACCCTCGACGACTACGATCTGCGGGTATCGGCGCTCGCAACGCACAACAACCCGCTGCATCCCGACGACGAACAGGCGACGACGGCCGACGCCGAGTTGCGCGAGGCGATTGCGCTCGCCTCACAGTTGGGCGTCGAGGTAGTGACGTGTTTTTCCGGGCTGCCGGGTGGCGGTCCGAACGACGAGACGCCGAACTGGATCACCGCGCCGTGGCCGAGCGACCACGCTGAGGCCCACGGCTACCAGTGGGCGGTCGCGACCGAGTACTGGTCGGATCTCGCCGACCACGCCGAGCGCGAGGGAGTGAACGTCGCGATCGAGATGCATCCCAATATGCTCGTCTACGAACCGACGGGGATGGCCCGATTGCGCGAGGCGACCGGCGACCGGATCGGAGCGAACTTCGATCCCTCGCATCTGTACTGGCAGGGCATCGACGTCCCGGCGGCCATTCGGTACTTGGGCGAGCGCGACGCGATCCATCACTGTCACGCGAAGGATACGGGCTTGTACGAGTCGAACGCCCGGGTGAAGGGCTACCTCGACACGACGCCCTATACCGAGGAGGCGGACCGATCGTGGCTCTTCCGGTCAGTGGGGTACGGTCACGGCGAGGCCCACTGGAAGGAGGTGGTTTCTGCGCTGCGGATGGTCGGGTACGACGACGTCCTCTCGATCGAACACGAGGACTCGCTGACGAGTTCCCGGGAAGGACTCGAAAAGGCCGTCGACGTGTTAGGTCGCGCCGTCTTCGAGACGACCCCCGGCGATGCGTACTGGGCGGAGTGAGGACTACGATCCGCTCGGCGGAGCCTCGTAGCGGAGGAACGAGGCCGCACTGAAACGCGGAACGAAGGGTGTGGTCCGCGAGTCGTGTGCCACCGAGTACAACGTTTTTGAGCGGTCTGGGCCCTACTAAAACGTGTGAGTGCGGTCGAGACCACTCGGGAATCCGGCGATCGTTACACCGCCGTACACGCTACGACGGGTGCGTCCGGCGAGGGTGAGACCGAGGCCAGGGCGCTCGAAGCACTCGCCGAAAAGCTTCGGACGACCGACGTTAGCGATCCGCAGGCTACGTTCGAGCGCGTGAATGCGAGCGTCCGGAGACGTGTTCTGTATCGAGGGGCCAAGGAGGACATCGCCGAGAACGGCATCGAATGGGCGCGGTCACAGTAGTTTTCGACACGAACGTTCTCCTCTCCGCTCTCGTCTGATCGTGTTTCGTGTAGCAGCCTTTGTAAAAAGAGCCGCCGGGACTATTTTGAAAGCCCCCGACGCGCTCGGCTTCTGCTCACGGGCCGGAGGCCCGTTCGCATGGTCCGCGGGACTCGGAGAGTCCCGCGTGGTTCGGGAGAACTCCGTTCTCCCGTCATCACGAGAGAGCTTCGCTCTCTCGAACGACTACCCGTCACGAGAACGGAGTTCTCGTGAATGTGGCAGAAACGCGGAGCGTTTTTGCTGCAAGCTGGAAATCGAAGATTTCCCGCAATGACAAGAGACGCAAAGCGTCTCTTGAACCACGGTCTTACTTCGCCGGGGTTCTACGAAAGACTCGCGTTGCTCGTCTTTCGAGCTCTCGTTCGCTCGTTGCACCCGCTCACGAGAACGCCGAGCGGTCGGGCCCCTTCCAGTCCCACTCGAATCGGTTCCTGTCGGTCTTCGTTGCTTCACTAAGCATCGCCTCTCGTTTTGAGGCGGAAAGCCAAAGCAGTGTATCGATTTCGCGTTCGAGACCGGTAACGTGTGGATACTCCGCTCCGACGATATGAGGGGACGGTCGTACTGTCGGCAGACGGGTTCCTCGCGGAGATCGGTCGGTAGCACTACGCTACGTCGATCGGGATGGTCCCGGGCGTGTTGCCGGCGGCGTCAGTGTCGATTCCCGTGGTCGCATCGGCTTCTCCACGTGCGCGCTCGCGGAAACACTAAAGCTCCCGTCGGCGAACGTGTCGGCAATGACACTACAGGTCGGCGTCTTGGGCTATCGGTTCATGGGCCGGGCACACGCGAACGCCCTCGCGCGCCTCCCGATGTTCTTCCCCGACGCGCCCGCGGTTAGCCGGGAGGTGCTGGTCGGCCGTGACGAGGCGGCCTTGGAAGCGGCGGCCGACCGACTGGGCTTTTCGCGCACGGCGACCGACTGGGAGGAAGTCGTCTCCGAGGTCGACGTCTTCTATAACCTCGGTCCGAACCACCTCCACGTCGAGCCCTCAATCGCGGCGCTCGACGCCGGCACGAGCGTGCTCTGCGAGAAGCCCCTCGCCCCGACGCTCGCGGACGCCGAACGGATGCGCGACGCTGCCGCCGGTTCGGCCGGCGTCGCGGCGTGCGCGTTCAACTACCGGTTCGTTCCCGCGATCCGCTACGCCAAGGAACTGATCGACGCGGGCGAGATCGGCGAGATCCGCCACTTTCGGGGGTCGTACCTCCAGGACTGGCTCGTCGATCCCGACGCGCCCTGGGAGTGGCGTCTCGACGCCGAGCTCGCGGGCAGCGGCGCGCTCGGGGACTTGGGTGCACACACGATCGACCTCGCTCGATTCCTCGTCGGCGATCGCGCGGGCGGGATCGAACGGGTAAGCGGTCACTTAGAGACCTTCGTCGACGAGCGGCCGGTCGATAGCGAAGGAAACGAGACCCGGCCGGTCACGGTCGACGACGCGTATAGCGCCCAACTCGCCTTCGCGAACGGCGCGATGGGCACCGTCGAGGCCTCTCGCTTTGCGACCGGGCACAAGAACGACCACACGATCGCGGTCCACGGTTCGAAAGGTAGTTTAACGTTCTCGCTCGAACGGCTGAACGAACTGGCGGTGCTCCGCGGCGACGACCGCGGGTACGAGACGGTGCTGGTGACGAACGCTAACGATCCGTACATCGACGCCTGGTGGCCGCCGGGCCACGTCGTCGGTTGGGAACACGCCTTCGTCCACGAGAACTACGAGTTCCTACAAGCTGTGTCCTCAGAAGCTAAAAACGAGCTTCACCCGTCATTTGGAGACGGGTACGAGGTTCAAAAAGTGCTCGATGCTATTGAGCATAGCGACGACCGCGGGGAGCGGGTCGAACTCGATTAGGAAGCGTAAGCCGCGCGGTGGTCGTCGCGCGGAGCGCGCGGACGGCGACGCCCTGGATTACTTCGCCCCTGCCCTCCCTCCGATCGGTCCGGGTCGCTGTCCTTGTCGGTCAGGGCGTCCGTAGAATCAGTCATAGACGTTCCGTCGGTGGCCGAAGTCGGTCAGTCGATCCGATCTTCGGCTTTGTTCCAGTCTACAATCGCGCGATAGTCGCCGAC
>PXRY01000064.1:0-13504 GCA_003022925.1 Halobacteriales archaeon QS_8_65_32
TATCCCGCACCCGTCTCGCGGACGAACCGTCCGCGGAGTTCGGTGAGGTGGTAATTGAAGCGGCCAGTGTCGTACATCCCCACCGATTCGCGGAGGTCGGAGAACGCGAGCGGTTCGTCAGCCTCGGCGAGCACGCGAAGGATCTCGATACGATGCTCGCTTGCAAGAACGCCCAGTGCATCCGCGGCCATCATCGTTCGATTATCGTTGCTCATATCAATAACCCCCGGGTCGCTATGACACGTACCTTCCCCATCACCTTGGAAACCCAATAGGAAAAGGATTCACGGAAGCACTAACGACAGTTCCGACGACCACCCATTGAACAGAGAAACGATGACACGAAACCGCGAATCCGACCCCGAGCACATAGAGGTGATGCTTCTCGGCACCTTCCACATGGATCTCCTCTGGTTGGCCGACACCGACATCGAAAGCGACGATATGCTCACGGCTGGGCGACAGGCCGAACTCCGGGACCTCACGGACCACCTCGAAGCGTGGCACCCGGATCGGATCGCCGTCGAACGGCCCTACGACGAGATCGAAGCCGTGAACGACGTCTACGGGAAGTACCGATCGGGCGAATACGCCTACGATCGCGAGGAGACGTTCCCTTCCTCGCACTCGGCGCGAGACGAGTTGGAAAGTGAATGTCGAAGTGAGGTCGTTCAAGTCGGGTTCCGACTGGCTGACCGCCTCGGTCACGACCGCGTTTTGCCTGTGGACGAAGACCCGGGAAGGCCCGAAACAGATGTATTCGACGACCGTACCACCGACTCGGCGCGGAAGGTGTCGGTCTCAGTTCCGGACCCCGAAGAATCGAGTGACGAACAGACTCAGGGCCTCGCATCGCTATCGCTTCTCGAAGACTTCGAGCGGATGAACGAGAACGAACCGCGGGACGCTTCGGCCCTCATGTTCGATCGCGCGATCAGAGCCACGGGCGAACGGATCGGGAGCGAGCGGTTCGGCAGTCCGGTCGACCTCGCGTACTGGTACGACCGCACCCTCCGTATGGTGCATCACGTTTGGCGGACGGCGGAACCGGGCGACGAGCGTGTTCTCCTTCTCGTCGGCACCGGACTCGTCCGTATGCTGTGGCACTTGTTCGACCAAGCGCCGATGTTCCGCCCGGTAAACCCTCTGTCGTACCTATCGTAAACGACGGCCTTCCTAATGCTCACGTGTGCCCTCACGACCGACGGCTCTAGTGTTCGCCAATGGGTCTCAGCGCGGCGATCGGAACGGGCACGAACTGTAACCGCCGATCCGCGACCACGGAACTGTCCGCGCGAGGTGGCGAGTAGCGCGACTACGGGCCGCTCGATGGAGAGATAGAAAGGCAATTCCCACCGGGCCGCAAACGACTGCTACGAATGCGCATCGCGGTCCCCAACAAAGGCCGGCTCCACGATCCGACGATCGACCTCTTAGAGCGGGCCGGCTTGCCCGTCACCGACGGCACGAACCGCCGGCTCTACGCCGAGACGGTCGACCCCGAGGTCACCCTGCTGTTCGTCCGGGCGGCGGACGTCCCCGCCTACGTCGCCGACGGCGCGGCCGACATGGGAATCACCGGCTACGATCAGATCCACGAATCCGGAGCCGACCTCGTCGACCTGCTCAATCTCGGCTATGGAACCTGCCGGTTGGTACTCGCCGCGCCCGAGACGGGTCCGGTCTCGACGGTAGCCGACTTGGGAGGCGGCACCGTCGCCACGGAGTTCCCCGGCGTGGCGCGGGACTTCTTCGCCGACCGCGAGATCGATCCCGAGATCGTCGAGGTCTCGGGCGCGACCGAACTCACGCCGCTGGTCGACATCGCGGACGCGATCGTCGACATTACCTCGACGGGCACCACCCTCCAAGTCAACGGCCTCGACGTGATCGAAGACGTTCTAGAGAGTTCGGTTCGCCTGGTCTGTCGGCCGGACGTTACGGGGGAGCCGAAGGTCGAACAGGTCCGAACGGCGCTCAGGTCGGTGCTCTCGGCGGAGGGCAAACGCTACCTGATGATGAACGTCCCCGAAAAGTCGCTCGACGACGTGCGGGAGGTGATCCCCGGTTTGGGGGGGCCGACGGTGATGGACATCGCGGGAACGGACCTCGTGGCGGTCCACGCAGTGGTCGACGAAGGGGACGTCTTCGAGGCGATCAACGACGTGAAACGGGAGGGCGCGAGCGACGTCCTCGTGACCGAGATCGAACGCCTCGTCGAGTAGCGATAACCGGCCGACGAACAACGAACACCGCCCGAGCGCCGCCTGAACGTCCGAGCGCTCGTCCGTCGAGCGGTCGCGGCCTGCCCGTGCCGGGCTGCTGGTTATACTGGACATGCTGTAAGGGAGTCGTATGTCCTTCGGCGAGTGGAGCGGCGACGACGAATACGAGTGTCCGACCTATCATGCGGTGTTCGAGAGCGAAAGCGACCTTCGGGAGCACAACCGGGCGGAACACGCCGACTCGGAACCGAACTAACGACGGATCGACCTTCCTGGTTCCTGCTTTCCGTTTTCGTCCTCGTCGTCGTCCCCGGTCCCAGCGTGCGATCGATCTCGGAGTCGGTGTTCGATCGCGTGTCGGTTCGACCCTCGAGAGCGGGCCCAATAACAGGTTCGACTTAGTGTCCGCCCCGGTGGCTCCGTCGACCTACCCCGGTGCCGTCCCGAGTAGAGCTACGAGATTAAAGATCGTGATGCCGAGCAGGGCGCTCACGGTGTAGTGAGCCACTGCGACGATCGCCGTCGTCCGATATCGCAACCGGTAGACGACCCGGATCGCGAGCAGGTCGGCGGTAAGCGAGACGATGATCACGATTCCAGGGCCGTACTGCTGGAGCAACACGGCGATGGCGGCGGGCACCGGGCCGACAAGCGCCGCCCGCGAGAGCGGGACGCTCCCGAGCACGTAGCGCGCGGCGATGTGTGCCGTCAGCGTGTAGAAAAGCGCCGCGACCACGAACGTCCCCAGATACGCCAGCACCCCGCCCGAGGCCGGGTTCAACTGCGCGGCGAACGACATACTATCGGTTCGATTCCCGCCGGCTTGTGTCTGCTGACTCCGCGCCGATCGCCGGGTTCCCGCCGGCGAGACGGTCACTCGTCCGCGGCGACGATCGCGTCGGCCTCGATCTCGACTGCTAGTTCCGGCGCGATCAGTCGGTTCACCTCGACCATGGTCGTCGCCGGTCGAACGCCGCCGAATGCCGCTTCGTGCGCTGTGGCTACTGCCTCCCAGTCGTCGATGTCGGTCACGTACAGCCGGGTTCTGACGACGTCGGCGAGGTCGCCGCCGGCTTCGGCCAGCGCGCGCTCGACGTTTCGTATGGCTCTCGTGGCTTGTTCGTGTGCGTCGCCGGCTACGATCCCGCCGTCGGCGTTCGTCGCGGTGGTGCCCGAGACCGAGACGTGGGGACCGACGCGCACCGCACGCGAGTACCCGGCGGCTGTCTCCCATTCCGTTCCGCTCTCGACGGTGGTTCGTTCCATGCCGGGATCATGCGGACCCTTAGCAAAAGCGTGGCGAACGTTCGAGCGAGCATCGGCGAACACGAAGGTGTATCGGAAGCGACAGGCCGGTGGAGCGATCGAAACGAACGGAGAGCCGATAGAACGGCCGAATCAGTAGTGGAGAGAACTGAAGGAGTGAGAGAGGCGAGACGCTATTCGAGCAGACCGAGTTCTTCGAGTCGCGAGACGATCTTATCGACCGCGTGTTCGGCGTCGACGGGTTCTTTCCCGCCGGTGATCACGAGTTTGCCCGAGCCGAACAACAGGGCGACGACCTTCGGCTCGTCGAGACGGTAGACCAGACCGGGGAACTGTTCGGGTTCGTACTCGATGTTCTCGAGCCCGAGACCGATCGCGATCGCGTTGAGATTGAGATTGCGACCCAAATCCGCAGACGTCACGATGTTCTGGACGACGATCTCGGGGTCTTCCTCGACGCGGATCTCCAGGTCACGGAGCTTATCGAAGACGATATTCAAACTCTCGTGGACGTCGGCGGTGCTTTTCGCACCCGTACAGACGATCTTTCCCGACCGAAAGATCAGGGCGGCGGATTTGGGGTTTTGCGTGCGATAGACGAGGCCCGGAAACTGCTCGGGGTCGTAATCAGCTCCCTCCAAATCCATCGCCACGCTCTGGAGGTCGAGTTCCTGACCGATGCCCGTCGAAGCCACCACGTTCTCGATGTTAATGGTCTCTTTAGGATCGGTGATCTCGGTTTCGCTCATAGCCGTCTTAAAAAACGTATTTAATACTTATAAAAGTTGGTCCCTCGATCTGATATATAATTCGTCTGGTGAGATCGGGGACCAATAGCCTCAGGTCCGATGGACCCTCACGGGAAGCGTGTATCTGCTCGAACTGGCGGGCACCGAGGACGCCTTCGCCGCTCGGGAGGCCGCCGCGGCGGCGAGCGACGTCTCTCTGCTGGCACCTGGCCTCGCGACCGCCCGCGGGATCGACCGGGCACGGATCCGTGGACTTGCGTACACCCAGCGGGCGAGCGAGTTGCTCGGCTACGCCGCCGGGACGGTCAAAAACGCTCGGACGCTGCTCCGTGCCGCGGCGATCGACCGGACGGGGACCGTCGCCGTGCGCGCGCGGGACGTCCGGGGGAGCACCGGAATCGACACGCAGCACGTCGAACGCGAACTCGGGGCCATGCTAGTCGAGCGAGGATTCGCGGTCGACCTCGACGCGCCGGATCACGAACTGCGGGCGGTCTTCGCCGCGCCGGCCGGCCTCGCTATGGACGACCGTTCGACGACCGACCCCGCCGTCGACGACCCCCCGGCGGCCGACCTATCGATAGACGATCGCTCGGCGGCCGACTCCTCGGCAGTCGACCACCTGGCGAGCTGGAGCGAAGCCGAGGAGAACGGTGGAGCCGACGATTCGGAGGGGATCTGTGCGCTGGGCTGGCTCGTCGCCGAGAGTGCTCGGGGGTTCGGTGAGCGCGCGCCCACGGAGAAACCGTTCTTTCAGCCGGGGTCGATGGGTCCCCTGCTCGCCCGGGCGCTCGCGAACGTCGTCGGCACGGGACCCAGAAAGACGATCGTCGACCCGATGTGTGGCACCGGGGGAATCCTCGTCGAAGCCGGGCTTCTCGGAGCACGCGTGATCGGCCTCGACGCCCAGGCGAAGATGGTCCAGGGGAGTCGAACGAACCTCGCCTTCTACCTCGACGGTACCGATATCGACGCCGGGAGCGACGACGAGGGCAACCCTGGCAGACGGTTCGCCGTGCTGCAAGGTGACGCGACGCGCGTTCCCCTTCGTGACGGCGCCGCCGATGGCGTCTGTTTCGACGTGCCATACGGCCGCCAGTCGAAGGTCGCCGGTGACCTCGACGGTCTCGTCGCCGGCGCGCTCGCCGAAGCCCGCCGACTGGCCCCCCGAGCGGTGGTCGTCGGCGACCGGTCGTGGACCGATACGGCTCGAAACGCCGGCTGGGCGATCGAGAGCACGTTCGAACGGCGGGTCCATCGCTCGCTGACCCGGCATATCGCCGTGCTCGAACCGCCCTGAGTGATGGCGACCGATCGTCCCTACCGATCGGTTTCGATCTTATTACTTTCGTCCCCGTCACCGCTGCGACGTGAGCCCCAGACGATCTTCTCGGGGATTCGCAGGTGCATGTCCCCCTCGACTTCGATCTGACAGGACAGCCGCGGGTAGCCAAAGCGCGCTGCCAGCGAATCGTGCCAGTGCTCGGGGGCCGGCGCGCCGTCGCCGTCGGTTTCGCGCTCGCCGCTCCGCTCGGCTCCGTTCCCGTTGTCTCGATCGGCTCCGGTTTCGCCGGCCCCGAATTCACTGGGTCCGCTGGATTCGGCGTCGTCGCTCGCAGTCGCGTCGTCGCCCGGGAACCGGACTCCACACGTTCCACACAATCCCCGACCGCCGCAGTTGAGCCGTTCGGCGATCGACGAATACGGCGAGACCCCGTTCGCGAGCAGGGCGTCCCGGAGGGCCACGCCGACGGGCGCGACGAGCAACGACCCCTCGCCGTCGTGTTCGACGCGCAGATACGCGATTTCTCGGCTGAGAATGCTCATGGAACGAGTACGCTCGCCGCGGGTAAGTCACTGACGCGTCAGCCGGTGGCTCGTCGGCTGGAACGGTCACGAGACGGTCACCGAACCGCGAGCGCAAAACGAGAGCGAAGCGAACCGGAAGAATCGAACGTGTTCAGGCAGGGAGAGAACGCCTTCGAAGCGAAAAAGCAAATTGGAGTTAGGCAGGGACGCCGATCTCCTGCGCTTCTAGGAGTTCCTGATAGCGATTGCGGATCGTGACCGTCGAGACGTCGGCGGCCTCGCTTACTTCGTCCTGGGTGATCCGCTGGTTCGTGAGCAACGCACCCGCGTAGAGCGCCGCCGCCGCCAACCCTACCGGACTTTTGCCGCTGTGGACGCCCTTCTCGGCGGCCGTCCGGAGCAACTCGCGCGCGCGGGTTTCGGTTTCGTTGCTCACGTCGAGCGCCGAGGCGAAACGGGGCAGGTACTCGTCGGGGCTCGGCGGCGCGATCTCCAGGCCGAGTTCGCGCACGACGTAGCGATAGGCGCGCTTGAACTCCATTTCGTCCACCCGGCTCACGGCGGCGACCTCGTCGACGCTTCGGGGAATGCCGGCCTGCCGGGCGGCCGCATAGAGCGCCGCGGTGGCGATGCCCTCGATCGACCGGCCGGGAAGCATGTCCTTGGCGAGCGCCCGGCGGTAGATCACGCTCGCGGTTTCGCGGACGTCCTGGCTGAGCCCGAGCGCGCTCGACATGCGCTCGATCTCGCCCAAGGCCTGTTTGAGGTTGCGTTCCTTCGAGTTCCGGGTCCGGAAGCGTTCGTCCCAGGTACGGAGCCGTTGCATCTGCTGGCGCTTCCGTGCGCTGAGGGCGTTGCCATAGGCGTCTTTGTTCTGCCAGCCGATCTGACTTGACAGGCCGTTGTCGTGCATCATTCGCGTCGTGGGCGCGCCGGTGCGTTTTTTCTCGTCGCGTTCGGCCGAATCGAACGCGCGCCACTCGGGACCGTGGTCGATCTCGCCGTCCTCGACGACGAGGCCACACTCCTCGCAGACGGTCTCGCCGTGTTCGGCGTCGTTGACCAGACGGCCACCACATTCCGGGCAGACGATCTCCTCGTCGGTGCGTTCGCTTTCCTCCTCTCGGCTGTGTTCGCGTTCGCGCTGGCGCTCGTTACCGGCCTGCGGTCCGGCGTCGCGGTCGGTCGTTCGGGTCGACGGTTCGGTCGTATAGGTGCGGATCGTTTGGGATTCCAATGTGAGACGTGGTGAGCGAATGCTCGGATGTCGGTCGTGATCGTCGGTGCGATGCGTTCGTTCTACACCCCATAGTACTGCCCCTACCGGTTTATACCTTCACCTAGCATGTGCCAACTCTCTTGCCTTCGGCAGCCACTGATAGTTCTCGGCCGGTAAGCGGGGATTCCGACCGCATCTGACATGGTTCGTCATTATCGTGCTTCCGTTCGCCGTCGGCGCAGAGCGATTCGGACGAGCGATAGCGCCGACAGACTATTTGGCATCGGGCAAGTACTACCGCCATGCGCGAGTTCGCCTTCACCGTCGAGTACGAGTCAGGAGCCGACCGACTCATGGATTCGTTCATCGAGTACCCCGAACTCGCCGCCAAAACCGTCACCTGTTCGGTCACCCCCCAGAGTATCTGGCGCGTCGACCGGCTCACCGGGCCAGCCGAGGCGATCGACGCGATCGAAGCCCCGTATCTCGACCCCGAGCGCTGCGACGAGTGTCTTCACGACGGCTGCTGTCACGTCTCCCAGGAGTACGAAGTGCTCGCCGCGGAGTCGACGAGCGAGACGATCTACGTCTACCAGACCGACATCGAGGACTGTCACTCGATCCCCTACCTCGCGGCGAAACACCTCGGCGACGGGTTGCTCTACGAGGCGCTGCGCCGCGGGGACCACCACGAGTGGCGGGTGTTGATGCGCGAGGACAGCGCGGTCGGCGAACTCTACGACGCCCTTCAATCGGGTCTCCGCGACGGTCTGACCCTCTCGCTCCGGCATCTCGGCGAACCGACCCACTGGTGTGACGAGGCGGTATGTGCAGCGGATCTGTCCTACGAGCAGCGCCACGCGCTCGAAGCCGCTGTTACGCACGGCTACTACGAGACTCCCAGGGAGATGAGCGCCGAAGAACTCGCCACGGAACTGGAAATTCCGCGTTCGACGCTACAGTACCGCCTCCGGCGGGCGGAGAGTTGGCTTGCGAGAGGGTTCGTCACCGAACGGCTCTGAGCCGCCGAATCGATCGTATCGATCGTTTTGCGAGCCGTCTTCTCTCCCGACGTCCGGCCATCCGTCTCGGGGTTCGGTTCAGTCGTTCTCCGACTCCGCGCACCGACCGGTCGATACCGAAGTCCGTCGACCCAAGCGACGACCCGTCCGTTTCGTATCGTCGCATGTGATATATGACGGGTACTCCGGTCGGCAGCGGTCCGCGCGGCACTCCCGTTCGACTCGTGACTACGCTCGTCAGGGCCGCCCCGTGTTCCCAGCTCTCGGCTTCGTCGCTTCGACCGAGTTCGGCCGTCGCAGCCGACGTCGTACATCCCGAACGGGTCGGGGCCGCCGAACGGTCAGCTAGCGGCCGGCAACCGGCGGTCGATCCCAGTGATCGGTAGCCGACGACCGGAAACCAACGATCGACCAGCGATACCCGACGATCGATGGCGACGGCGGCCGATCGAGAATCGATGATTGATGAGAGCAGTCGAGGACCGTTCAGGAGGTACTCGTCCCCGGATCAGTAGCCCTAACTGTATGCTTCGCGAAGTCAGGACATGAGCCTCGAACGCGAGCAGAACTGTCCGGCGTGTGGGGAACATCGCACCTTCTACCGCGCCGCGAGCACCGAAGTGCACCTCGGTCTCAAGATCAAGTGGCACTGCCCGGAGTGTGACTACGGCTTCGTGACGATCGGTGACGGCATCGATTCGAGCGCCACGCCCTGATACAGGTCGTATTCAGTTTCGCAGTTTTCAGGAGAAGAGCCGCCGCGACCGTTCAGGAAGCGCCCGGCCCCTTCCAGTCCCATCCGAACCGGCTCTCGTCGGTCTTTATCCCATAACTAAATACATCCCTGATACGAGAGATCCTCCTCGATCGTTCCCGATCATCGATGCGCCCGGTTCGGTCGCGCCGATCGGTGTCGGGTCGGTGACTGATTATACTGTTTTGAACGTTCGTTAGCCGAGTCGTCATTCACTCGCCGTTTCGGCTTCACCGTCGGATCTGCCCGAACGCCGAGCGGCGGGCCCGGGTTCGCGTGACGGGCGTCGAACTCGATGTCGGCAGTCCTTGACGGCTGACAATTGGAGGCAGCGGGGTCGGTCGAAACCGAACCCCTCGGCCGATCGGACCGCCGACATCGAAGTCGCCGACCGAGGGATTACGGCGGTCGCTCGAAACGGTAGCACTTCGTCATAGGTTCCTCGGGCCTTCGATACCGAGTCGTACACCACATGTGACGATATGAAACTGTAGTAGCCGAATTCCGTAGGTACACCGGGAAGACGACGATGGCAGTGTTCGACAGCACGACCGACCGGCGGCACGAACTGCACGAATAGCACTCCGAGCGAAGGCAGGCAACGATCAGGAAGGGAGACGAGTCGGTGTCAGCCGTCACTCATGGTCGAACAGTTCCGTATGCCTGTCCTCGATTCGCGTTCGGGATCAAGTCATTGATTCGCCGAACAGCCCGTCGAGCAGTCGCCGGGCGAAGCTCTTGTCGAGCGGCCGGTTCGCATTCCCGCAATGGGGCGACTGCACACAGGACGGACAGCCCGACTCGCAGGGACATGAGTGCAGTAACTCGCGGGTGCGCGCGAGCATCGCCTCCAGGTCATCGAATCCGCCGCGAGCGAGGCCCACGCCGCCGGGATAGCCGTCGTAGACGAAGATCGTGGGCCGACCGGTGTGGGGGTGTAGCGGCGTCGAGAGGCCGCCGACGTCCCGACGGTCACAGAGCAACGAGAGGGGAAACAACGAGATGAGCGCGTGTTCGACGGCGTGGATCGCGCCGGGAAAGCCCGCGGGGCGGTCGCTCGCTTCGCGAACCGCGGTTTCGATGTCCGGCGGGATCGTGAAGTAAAGCGCCCGAGTTCGCAGTCGAGTTTCGGGGAGCGGTTCGTCGAGAACGACCTCGGTGCCGTCGCCGTTAGGGCCGTCGTATCGCATGTACGAACCGATTTGCTCGCGCAGCGTCACGTCCGCGAACCGGACCGGGAGCGAAGCGCCGCTTCGACCGGAGTCGTCCCGCCGAGCATCGGTGATCTCGCCGCCGTCGCTCGCCGCGACCGCCCCGCTCGCTTCGGCGCCGGCACCGAGGTCGAGCACCGAGTCGTCGAGGTCCGCCTCGACGGTGATCCCCTTGTCCGTGAGCGCCCGCGTGTGGTGAGTCGCCGACATCGATTCGAGCAACGCGCGGCCGCGATCGAGGTCCAACTCCTCGACCTCGTAGGTCGTTCCCTGGTGGTGGTAGATCGCCTCGGGGTGGGCGTCCCGGAGCGCGTCGGCGAAGGGCAGGGTCGCGATCGTCTCGCCGGCCAGTCGGTCCCGGAGGCGGATCTCACGGTCGTCGACCGTCCGCAGGCTCATGTCGTGCTGGGGGCTTCCTTCGCCCGCGTGGAACCACCGGAGTCCGGCGTCGGTGTGGCGGCGATCTATGCCGCCTGCCGCCTCTAAGTCGGCAACGACGTCGGGGAACGTCTCGCCGAAAAAGCGGTCATCGTCGGGCGAAAGCCAGGATTCGGCGGCTGCGCTGCGGACGTGATCGGGAAGCAGCTGGTCGTTCGCGGGGTTGACGACCGCGCGCTCGGGCTCGCCGTCGAACAGATCCCGCGGGTGTGCCATCAGGTACTGGTCGAGCCCGTCGGCACCGGCGATCAGAACCACGAGGCTCGCCCGGTCGCCCCGGCCGGTCCGTCCGGCACGCTGGAACGTCGACATACGGGTGCCGGGATAGCCGTCGAGCACGACGCAGTCGAGGCCGCCGACATCGACGCCGAGTTCGAGCGCGCTCGTCGACCAAACTCCCCGAAGCGACCCGTCGTGGAGGCCGGCTTCGATCTCCGCGCGGCGATCGTTTCGCAGCGCGGCCTGGTAGGCGGCGATCGCGTCCGCGAGGTCACCCTCGCTGCGGGATCGGAGGCGACTGGCCGACCAGTCGGCGTACCGTTCTGCACCCTGGCGCGATCGGGTGAACACGAGCGTCTGGTAGCCGCGGGTCAACAGATCACAGAACAGCGACACCGCCTCGCCGTGGGCGGATCGGCGTTCGCCGCCAGTATCGGGTGACTTGTCCGCGGCCGGTTTCGGTGTTCCGGCCCCGTCCGTCGAGGCATCGACGCTCGGGTCGTCAGGACCTGGTCCGCCGTCGTCGGCATCGTCGATGTCGAGCGCCGGCGGTTCGTCGGCCGCCGGCGAGTCGTCGTCCTCCCCATCGGTCTTTCGTGGCGGGTTCCAGCAGAGCCAGTGAGTCGGGCCGGTCGCGCTCGCGTCCTCGTCGACGACCGCAAAGGAATCGGCAGGTCGGCCGGTCACCGCGCCGGCGTGTTCGGCCGGGTTCGAAATCGTCGCCGAACAACAGACGAACTGCGGGTCGGCGTCGTAGCGCTCACAGAGGCGGGCGAGCCGCCGGAAGACGAGCGCGACCTGGCTGCCGAAGACCCCGCGGTACTCGTGGACCTCGTCGACGACTACGAGCGACAGGTCGCGAAAAAACCACTCCCAGAGCCGCCCGGACCACGGCAGCAGGGCGTAGTGTAACGAATCGGGCGTCGTCAACACGACATCGGGCCGGCGCTCGCGGATCTGCCGTTTTTCGTCCTGGGAGAGTTCGCCGGTGTATCGGGCGACGTCGACGCTTGCGCCGAGTCCGAGGTCGGCAGCGAAGTTCTCGAGGGTATCAGCCTGGTCGTTGATGAGCGCGCGCTGGGGGGCGAGATACAGCGTCCGACCCGTGCTACCGCCAGCCGGGCCGTCGTCGTCCGCGTCGGTACCTCCCTGGCTCCGATCGACGCCCATTGCGCGTTCGAACGCCGGGACGGTGTACGCGAGGCTCTTGCCGCTCGCGGTCGGCGTTGCGAGCACGACGTTTCGACTCCTGCGGACGGCCTCGATCGCCGCGACTTGGTGGGCGTACAGATCCGAGATCCCCTGGCGCGAGAAGGCCTGCCCGAGCCGGTAGTCGGTATCGAGGTCGGCAAAGGTCGCCGCGCGGCCGTCGAGGCGCTCGTGGTGGACGATCCGGTCTCGGTAGCGGTCGGGCTCCCGGAGCCACTCGATAGTGTCGTCCACGTTCGGTTAACGCTCCGGGCCCGGCGGGCAAAAACGCTCGCAGACCCCGGCGAAAGTGGTCGCTCGACAGGAATGAGTGAGAACCTGGCACGCGACGTTCATCGGCCCGTCGATTTATCGACGACTCATCGACGACTCGTCGGCACGAAGCGGCAGCAGTATTTAGTTAAGCGACAAAGACCAACAGAACCGGTTCCGGGTGGGACTGGAAGGGGCCGACCGCGTGGCGGCTTCGCCGTGGTTCGAAAGACGCTGGAGGCGTTTTTCGTTCATCACGAGAGAGCGGAGCTCTCTCGAACGACCACGGATTCCGAGGTCGGCGGAGCCGACCTCCCGCTCGGTCCGGCCACGGCGTTCTCGCGAGCGAGCGTAGTCGTTCGAAAGGCGCTTCGCGCCTTTCGTGATGACGAGAGACGCGGAGCGTCTCTCGAACCACGAGCGAGCGAGAGCAGGGAAGAGCTTTGCTCCGACCGCGTTCACGAGAGTTTCGCTCTCGTGAGCCAATAGGATCGCGGTGCGATCCTGTGACGACGCAAGCACTACAGCGACCGAGCGTAGCGAGGGAGCGAAGCGCACAGCGAGCCGCGGTCGGTCGAGCGGGAGGGGGCTTCCGAAACAGTCGCGGCGGCTTCCTTCTCGAAAGCTGTTAAAGTAAACACAACCGAAGCGGCGAGCACAACCGTTAGCACCCCGGGGAGCGATTCGAAATCGATGTTTCACATCGACGGCGTGCTGTTCGCGGGGGCGTTCGGCACCGAGGAGATGCGTGCGGTGTTCAGCGAAGAACGGTACATCGAGGCGTTCATGCAGTGCGAAGCGGCGCTCGCGCGCGCTGAAGCCCGTGCCGGCGTGATCCCCGAGGAGGCTGCCGAACGGATCACCGAGACGGCCTCGCTCGAGTACCTCGATCTCACCGAAGTCGAAACGCGGGTCGCGGAGATCGACCTCTTTACCGTGGTGATCGTCGAGACCTGGAAGGAGGCGATCGGCGACGCCGGCGAGTACATCCATTGGGGCGCGACGAGCCAGGACGTCGCCGACATCGCGTTGGTACTGCTGTGCCGCGAGGGCTTCGATCTCGTCGTCGAGGACCTCGAAGGAGTTCGCGATGCGCTCGAAGAACTGGCCGTCGAGCACGCAGACACGCCG
>PXRY01000064.1:13538-33627 GCA_003022925.1 Halobacteriales archaeon QS_8_65_32
GGCGCGGTCGGTACGCTTGCCTCCCTGGGCGAGGCGGGCTTCGACGTCCAGCGGGAACTCGCCGATGACCTCGATCTCGCGATACCGAACACGGCGTGGCATGCCTCGCGCGATCGCTTCGCCGAACTACTAAACGTCTTCGCGACGATCGCGAGCACCCTCGGGAAGGTCGCCCGGAACGTCCTCTTACTGAATCGCGAGGAGATCCGCGAACTCGAAGAACACGTTCCCGAGGAATCGGTCGGATCGAGCACTATGCCCCACAAGCGAAACCCGGTTCGGAGCGAGCGGGTCGTTGGCCTCGCGGCGATGATCCGGGGGCACGCCGCCACGATGAACGCCGTGACCGAGGCGTACGACGAGCGCGACGCCGGCCTCTGGTACGTCGAGTACGGGGTCGTCCCAGAAACCTTCGTCTACCTGAGCCGCGCGCTCCGGAACACGAGGGAGGTGATAGAATCCTTGGAGGTCCACCCCGAGAACATGAGAGAGAACCTCGCGATCCACGGCGGGGTCGTCGCGAGCGAGGCCGTGATGATGGCGCTTGCCGAGGAGATTGGTCGGCAGACAGCTCACGACGTCGTCGGCGAGGCCGCGATGGCAGCCCTCGATTCCGAGCAGTCGTTCGCCGACTGCCTGCGCGAGAACGATCGAGTGACTGCGGCGCTTTCCGACGCGGAGATCGAGTCCCTCACCGACTCGACCGGGTACACGGGCGTCGCCGTAACGATCGCCGAACGAACGGTCGAGGCGAGCCGGCAGCGACGACAGTAGCGGGGCGGGCCGAACGAAGCGAACTGCCGCCGGTTCGGAGCCGTCGTCAATCCGGAACTACTGTCGACCTGGACCCGTCGTTGACCCGGACTCGTCGTCGGTTCGGAGCGGACCTTTTCGAGCCGGTCGGCGGAACCGATCGCATGGCGGGAGCCGAGCGTGTCGGGGGGCTTCCTAAACAATCTCAATAGCTCGTTATCAAGAAACTCATTACTCCAAATATTGTCATCAGTTCCCTTCGTCGAGTGCCTGCCACGACAGTCTGGGATTACGCGCAGCGTCGGCCTGATCGATTCTCCTCGCACTCGTCCGCTGGGGGGCGCGTTCTAACTCCGTGTCGTCCGCCGCGGCCACGGCGTCGAACGCGCCCGCCAACTGGTCGAGCGCCGCCTTCGATTCGGCCTCGGTCGGTTCGGTCATCAGCGCCTCGGGGACGATCTCGGGCCATTTGGTCGTCGGGGGATGGACGCCGTGATCGAGCATCCGTCGCGCGACGTCCGTCGCATCGCGGTCGGCGCTCGCGACGAACTCGTGATGGAACGGGCCGTAGGGCACCTCGAAGTCGATCTCGCTCGCGAGGTAGTTCGCGTTCAACACCGCCTTCGCGCTCGCGTCTCGCAGTCCCGAGTCGCCGAG
Organism: Halobacteriales archaeon QS_8_65_32; assembly: GCA_003022925.1. Lineage (GTDB taxonomy): Archaea > Halobacteriota > Halobacteria > Halobacteriales > Halococcaceae > PXQR01. The sequence goes on from PXRY01000064.1 coordinate 14,949, forward strand.
GCGACAGAGGTAGGCGTACGTCTTCACGAGCACGAGCCAATTCCCGTAAAATCCGTGAACCTTGCCGATCGTCTCTGCGGGCACGTAGAACTCGTAGTCGGTTCCGTCCTCGACTGCCTCCCCTTCCGCGACACCCTCGGATGGGTCCGCCGAACCCGCCGCCGGATCGACGGCCGCGCTCCCGCCGTCCGCGGCTCGATTCTCCCCGCTCGTGCCGACTTGGCGGACGTGCGGGTTGGGCAGGAACGGTGCGAACTCCTCCGTGACGCCGACCGGTCCGGCACCCGGACCGCCGCCGCCATGCGGTGTCGCGAAGGTCTTGTGGACATTATAATGCATCACGTCGAAGCCCATATCGCCCGGCCGCGCCCGACCTAACAGGGCATTGAGGTTCGCGCCGTCGTAGTAGAGCACGCCGTCGACCTCGTGGACGATGTCGGCGATCTCGCGGATGTCGCGCTCGAAGAGTCCGAGGGTGTTCGGGTTGGTGAGCATCAGCGCGGCGGTGTCCTCGCTCACCGCCGCTCGGAGGGCGTCGGTGTCGACCCGGCCGTCGTCGCCGCTCGGCAGCGAGAGTACGTCGTAGCCGGCCATCGCCGCCGACGCGAAGTTCGTGCCATGCGCGCTTTCGGTGACGATCACCTCCGAGCGATCGTGGCCGTGATCTCGGTGATAGGCCTTCGCGATCAGAATCCCCGTGAGTTCGCCCGCCGCGCCCGCCGGCGGTTGGAGGGTCACTTCGTCCATACCGCCGACCCGCGCTAAGTACTCCTGCAGTCGGGAGGACAACTCCAACGTGCCTTGGACGCTTTCGGGCGAGCGGTCTGGGTGGACGCTCGCCGACGGCAGGGCGGCGACGTCCTCGGTGAACTTCGGGTTGTACTTCATCGTACACGACCCGAGCGGGAAGGGGCCGTTTTCGATCCCGTAGTTCATCTGTGAGAGCCGGGTGTAGTGGCGGGCGAGTTGCGGTTCCGCGGGGTCCGGTAGGGAGAGCGAATCGCGCGTGAGATCGGACGGCAAGGGCGAGTCGTCGCCCGAGACGGCGACTTCCTTCGAGCCTTTCTCCGAGAGTAACGGCTCGTAGACCCCTTCGTTCTCGGTCCCGTCGCCGTTGGCGTCATCGCTGTTGTCCGCATCGCCGTGGCCGTTCTCGCGCGTCCAGCGTGCCTGATCGTATATCATCGTGTCACCTCCTCGAACGCCGCGACGAGGCCGTCGATCGCGTGTTCGTTCGTCTCGGTGATACAGACTTGGACGAGGTGGTCGTCGATCGCGTGGATCGCGTACCCCCGTTCTTCGAGGTCGGCGACGACCGTCGCAGCGGGGTCGTTGGTGCGGGCAACGAACTCCCGGAAGAAATGGCGGTCGTGGACCGGCGCGTCGATGCCGCCGATTGCGTCGAGTCGGTCCGCGACTTCGCGCGTGCGGGTCACACAGTCGTTCGCGAGGTCCACGAGGCCCTCGGGGCCGAGCGTCGCGACGTGTATCGCGGTTCGGAGGGCAACCCACGCCTGATTGGTACAGATGTTAGACGTCGCGCGTTCCCGGCGGATGTGTTGCTCTCTGGTCTGAAGCGTGAGGGTGTACGCGCGCTTCCCCGCTGCGTCGGTGCCCGCGCCGACGAGTCGCCCCGGGACCTGTCGGAGGTGGTCCTCTCTCGTCGCGAACAGGCCTAGTCCCATCCCGTAACTCATCGGGAGTCCCAGCGAACCGGCCTCGCCGATTACGACATCAGCGCCGAGGTCGGCCGGCGCTTCCAAGATCGACAGCGCGATCGGGTCCGACCCGACGCAAAAGAGCGCGTCGTGGTCGGCGGCGACGCGGCCGATTTCCTCCAAGTGCTCTTCGATCGTGCCCCTGACAGTCGGGCTTTCGGCGTAGATACAGACCGTCTCGTCGCCCGCGAGGTCGGCGAGGGCCTCCACGTCAGCGTTGCCGTCGTCGTAGGGGTAGCTCTCGACCGTGAGCCCCGCGCCGTCGGCGTAGTTTTCGAGCACGCCGCGTCGTCCGTCGTTCAGGAGATCGGGAACCAACACGCGATCGCCGGAGGTCTCGCGCACGCGCGAGGCGAGCGTCGCGGCCTCGCCCAGCGCGGTCGCGGCGTCGTACATCGAGCAGTTCGCGACCGCCAATCCGGTCAGTTCGACGAGCATCGACTGGTACTCGAACAGTGCCTGAAGGAACCCCTGGGCGACCTCGGGTTGGTACTGGGTGTACGACGAGAGGAACTCCGAGCGATCGGCGACGTGATCGACCAGCGAGGGCACGTAGTGGTCGTAGGTCCCCCGGCCGAGGAACTCGGTCAGGTTCCGGTTCTCCCCGAGCAGTGCCTCGATCTCGCGCCGAATGTCGCGCTCACTGCGGGCTTCGATGCCGAGCGAGCCGTCGAACTCGATCGCTTCGGGGACGTCGAACAGCGCGGCCTCGCTGTCCGCGCCGATCGCGTCCAACATGGCAGCGGTTTCGGCATCGGTGTGGGGCGCGAACGGACTGCCCTCGGCGTCTTTGCTGTAGCTCATACAGCGCTCGTCACCTCAATTGTGCGGTCAGTCATGCGATGGCAATACTCGCACGGCCGCGCATATGATACCCCTGGTCGTCGACTATTTTCAATGATAATTAGTCGATCGATCTCCGTTTAACGCTCATCCGGAGTGAGAGGGAATCGGCATCGAGGAGGGGTAGCGTCGAAGGCTAACAGAACTCGTTTCGGGTGGGACTGGAGGGGGCCGGGCGTTCACGGGCGCGAAGCGCCCGTGAGCTCGGGAGAGCTTCGCTTTCCCGAAGGTCGACGAACCCTGGCGAAGTAAGTACGTGAGTGAGCAGCGCGGGCGAACGCGCGCAGCGAGCCGCGGGTAGTCGTTCGAGAGAGCAAAGCTCTCTCGTGATGACGGGAGAACGGAGTTCTCCCGAACCACGTGGGACTCTCCGAATCCCGCGGACCATGCGAACGGGCCTCCGGCCCGTGAGCAGAAGTCGAGCGTCCGGGGGCTTCCGAAACGGTCTCAGCTGCTCTTTCGCATAAACGATCAGATCCGAAGACTGCTAACCCAGTGACCCATAGCGTTTTTACGCCCTGCAGTGTGGTCCTTCGCATGTCGGATATGCAAGTCGGCTTCATCGGCCTTGGCATCATGGGCGCTCCGATGGCGAAGAACCTGTTAGACGCAGGCTACGACGTCGTCGGGTTCAATCGCTCTGAGGAACCGATCGACGACCACGCCGAGTACGGCGGCGAACGCGGCGAAAGCCCCGAAGACGTCGCCGAGCGAGCGGATGTCGTCATCACCTGTCTGCCCGACTCGCCGGTAGTCGAAGACGTGCTCCGCCGTGACGACGGCGTGCTGGCGGGGCTCACCGAAGGCACCGTTCTGATCGACATGTCGACGATCTCCCCGACGGTCACCGAGGAGTTGGCCATGGAAGTCGCGGACCGCGGCGGGGTAATGTTGGACGCGCCGATCTCGGGGGGCGAGGAGGGCGCGATCGACGGGAGCCTATCGATCATGGTCGGCGGTGACGAGTCGGTTTTGGATGAGCACATGGATCTGTTCGAGGTCATGGGCGAGACGGTCACCCACTGCGGACCGAGCGGCGCGGGCCAGACGACGAAGGCCTGCAATCAGATCGTCGTCGCCGCTCAGATGGTGAGCGTGAGCGAGGCCCTAGTGTTCGCGGAGAAGGCCGGTGCCGACCTGGAAGCGGTGGTCGATGCGATCTCGGGCGGTGCAGCGGGTTGTTGGACGCTCGACAATCGCGCGCCGAGCATGATCGAAGGAGACTTCGATCCGGGATTTTTCGCCTCCTATCAGTACAAGGACCTCCGAATCGCAATGGAGGCGGGCGAGGCCTTCGGCGCGCCGATGGCCGGGACCGCCGTGGCTCACGAACTGTACAAAGCAATGGAGACGACCGATCGCGGTCGGGACGACAACTCGGGCGTGATGCAGGTTATCGAGGATTTGGCGGGCGAGGAAGCGCGGGTCGAGTAACTTCCTTTCTCCTTTCGTTTCGTTTTTTACGTCCTGTTCATTCACCTCGGCGATCTCTCACGACTGACTCTCGGCTCGCCCGACACCCCGGTCGCCACGGCATAACGCGCCGGCCGGCGAAAGCGACAGTTTGATTCAGCGCGGTCGTATTTCACGGATGTTCATGGACGGCAGATCACTACTAAGCGACGCCTGGGAGCAGCTTTGGCGGCTCGATCGGCGGACACGTCGGGCGCTCCGCATGGACCCGACCGCACTGCTCGATTACTCGCAACTGTCGCCCGAGGAACGCGATCTCGCTGATCGCCTCGCGAGCGACGGGGGGGCCGGCGATCCGGAGCGGACTCGACATCGGACGACGGTTCCGATTCCGGCACCGACGTCGACGCGGCGGACGCGAGCGCCGGCCGTGACGGCGACGGTGACGACGGCGATGAGGGGAGTTCGTTCGACATCGACGACTACGGACTTCGTAATCGGATCGGCCTCGTTCTCGGTCCCCTGTTGTTCGCGGCGATTTTGCTCGCGCCCAACCCACAGAACCTCTCGCCGGCGGGCCAAGCCGTCGACATCGAGACGACGACCGCGCCCTATGCCGACGAGTACATCTTCCTCTTTATGGGTGGCTTCTTCATCGCGGTGGCGATGCAGCGATGGGGGCTGCACCGACGCATCGCGCTACGGATCATCAAGGCGATCGGGACGAGTCCGAGCCGTATCGTCCTCGGGTTCATGGTCGCAACGGGATTTCTCTCGATGTGGGTGTCGAACACCGTGACGACGGTGATGATGACGCCGATCGGGCTCGCGGTGATTCTCCAGACCCGCGACCTCGTCGACGAGCGCGGCGGGGACGTCCCGACGGGGCGTGGCGAGTTCAACTTCGGTACGGGACTGATGCTCTGTATTGCCTATTCGGCGTCGATCGGCGGCGTCGCGACGATCATCGGCACGCCGCCGAACCTCATCTTGGTGGGTGCGATCGAGGAGACGTTCGGCCGGTCGATCTCCTTCGCCCAGTGGATGCTCTATGGAGTGCCGATCGCCGTTGCGGGCATCGCGATCGTCTGGACCTACGTCGTCAAAGCGTTCATTCCCCCGCAAATGAGTTCGATTCCGGATGGTATCAGCGTTGTCGACGACGAACTGGAACAGCTGGGAGCGATGAGCCGCGAGGAAAGGTTCGTTCTCGTCGTGTTCGTCACTGCCGCAGTAGCCTGGGTCTCCCGGTCGCTCGTCGATCCCTTCGCCGCGATCGTCACGGACGACTCGATCATCGCGATCGCCGCCGGGCTGGTACTCTTCTTGATTCCGGCGCGCGAGGCGGACGGCTCGCGGACGACCCTGCTCGACTGGGCGACCGCCGTTTCAATCCCCTGGGGCGTTCTCCTGCTGTTCGGCGGCGGTCTCACCATCGCCGCCGGCTTCGAGTCGACCGGCCTCGCTCAGTGGATCGGCGGGCTGCTAACCGCCTTCCAGGGGGTGTCGATACTCCTCATCATCGGTACCATCGTCGTACTCACGGTCTTCCTGACCGAAGTCACCTCCAACACCGCGACGACCGCGATGTTGATGCCGATCTTGGCGTCGCTCGCCGTTGGCCTCTCGCTGCATCCCTACGCGGTGATGATCGGCGCGGCGACCGCCGCCTCGTTTGCCTTCATGTTGCCCGTTGCGACGCCGCCGAACGCGATCGTCTTCGGCTCGGGGTACATCACGATCCCGCAGATGGCGAAAACCGGTGCCGGACTCAATCTCATCGGGATCATCCTCATTACCCTGCTCACGCTGAGCTGGTTGCCCCTCATTTGGGGAATCGACGTTACCCGGCTTCCCCAGTGGGCGGGACTGCTCGTTCCGTTCTGAGGGGCTTCCGGACAGTCGATTCCAACTTTTCCCCTCTCCCTCCGCTCCCCTGCCGGTCGGTCGTTCACTCGGCCGTCGTCCGATTGGTCGGTGGGTCGGCGCGCACGACCCCGATCAGGAGAGCACTGGCGAGAATCGACCCGCCCGCGAGCAACAGCCAGCCCGCGTCGTAGCCGAACGCGTCGGCGAGAAAGCCAAAGGCCGGCGGGGCGATTAGTGCCCCGGCCGTGAGCGCGACCTGGCCGCCCGCGGTAGCCCCGCCCATCTCCTCGCTTTCGACGAACGTCGCCATACACGAGTAGTAGATCCCGGTGTACCCGAGCACGAAGAAGCCGAGCGCCGAGAAGGATACGACAGTGGCGATCGGGGTCGCGGTCGTCGTGACGACGACGAAGCACGCGGCGGCCGAGAGCGCCTGTGCGACGAGGATGGCCGTAATGCGGACCCGCGGCTCGCCCGGGAGGGTGTCGGCGAGCCACCCCGTGAGAATGCGCCCGACGCTACCGAACAGCTGGACGAGCGCGAGCACGACGCCGCCGAAGGCGACGCTCGCCCCGACCGATTCGGCGACGTAGAGCACGGTATAGCCGGTCGTCGTAAACAGCGCGGCACCGAGAAAGAATCCCGCCGCGACGAGCGCCCGATAGGGAGCGTTCGACGCCAGCCCACCGAAATCCGGGAGCTTCCCCGTTTCGTCACTGGGTCCGCCGTCGTAAAGCAAATAAAAGGCCACCGCGATCGACAGGGCGACCCCGCTCGCGACGAGAAAGCCCGTCCGCCAGGAGAATGCGCCCGCGAGCCTCGTAACGAGCAGGGCGCTGATACCGCTCCCGGCGGTGACGCCGACTTGCTTGATACCGATCGCCGTGTTCTGCTGGCCGGCATCGATACTGTCGAAAATCGCCTTGTTCGTCCCCGGGATGGCAGTACCGTACGCCGAGCCGAGCATGAAGGTAGCGACGAGCAGGAGACCGTAGGTCGGCGCGCTAGCGACGAGGAGGACGCCGACCGCGAGCCCGAGCAAGCCGAGCGGGAGGGTTCGGTACTCACCATACCGATCGGTCGCGCTTCCTAACGGCAGGAGGAAAACCGCGTAACCGAGCGTGAGCACACTGACGACGAGTCCGACCGCGAACCGGCTGAGGCCGAACGACGACCGAAAGAACGGGGTCGCGGCGAAGACGGTGTAGTAACAGATGCTGGCCGCGACCTGCCAGAGCGTCACGAGCGAGACCGTCCGCCAGTACGACCGATCCATTGAGCCTCGATTCTTCCTGAGGACGGCGGTTACGCTTGTCGTCTCGAAGCCGGTGGCGGGTCGCTGACGACCGACGAGCCGTTGCCGGTCACCACTTCGCTCGCATCGGGGATCCACAACTACGCCAGCGCTGGGTCGAACGCGGACGAATCGGCCCGGCGAATTACCCACCGAGCCGAGGGCATCGACGAAACGGGACGGGAAGCGTCGGTACGCCCACGTCACTCGCTCCCGTCGGTCCACTCGCCGCCGACGCGATCGGCACCCATCATGTCCTCGCCGGCGTGTTCGGTGAATACGACCTTGGTGTTCTCCCGGGGGATGTCGAACGTCGTCCCGACGTGATCGATGACCGCGAGGGCGAACGCGCGCTTGCGCTCGAACGGTCGGCCGCGACGGATCTCAGCATCCAAGAACGCTAACGATCCTTCGACGGCGCGCCCGAGGCGAAGGGCGGCCGGGTCGTGCTCGCGGATCGTCACGGCGACGTGGCCCGCCGTCGTTTCCATCTCGGTCGTATACAGCTCCGTGACCGTCGCCGCGAACGAGTCTTTGGCCGCCGCCGAGAGCGAGAGCGTCGTATCGAACTGTAGCAAGGGCATAGGGTGAGTCGCCCGGCGTTTGGCTTGGACGTTCCGGCGAGCGAATCGATCGTAGAACACGGTACTGTTTAATAACGGACGATCCCGACATCGGAGGTAAGAATGTCTCGGGATGGTGTGGAGGAGTACGTAGAACGCTCGAAGTCGCTGATCGACTCGTCCCCGCAGATGGGCGAAGAGAACACGAAAGTCAAGCTCATCCAACCGCTGATCGAACTGCTCGGGTGGGACACGTTCTCCTCGGAGGTCGAGTTGGAGTATCCGATTCAGATCGGCCAGGGACACGCCAGAGCCGACTACGCCCTACTGCTGGACGGGAGTCCAGCGGTGTTCGTCGAAGCGAAGGGCTGTGACACGACGCTCTCGGACGGGGCGCGAAGCCAATTAAAGAGTTACATGCGACAGAAAGGTGCCGGCTGGGGACTGCTGACGAACGGTCAACGGTTCGAGGTGTTGAAGCGTAGGGAGGACAGCGACCTGCCCGACGAAGTGTTGTTAGCTTCCCTCTCGATCGAAGAACTGCGATCGAACTGGAACGTGCTAGAGTTGTTGTCGAGGGAACTGGTTCGGTCCGGCGAGGCAGTCACGAGAGCGAACCGAATCAGGGCGAGAAAGCGAGCAACGAGCGAGTTGCAGAGCGGAAAGGAAGAGATCGCCGACGAGGTAGCTAAATTAATCGTAAACAAGGTCGGCGATACGCTCACTCAGGAGATCGAAACGGAGTCAAAGGAATTTATCGACGATCTAATCAACGTGTTAGGAACCGACGAGGACACGACCATCCCGAGAGAAGACCCCGACCCGGAACCGAGTTCAACAGAGGTCGCTACGAACGAGTACGTCGTAGCGATCTCCGACGGCAGTGGGCCAGCGAAAACTTTCAGCGGGGAGAAACAGGCTGATGTGATGGCATCCGTTGTGGATCATCTTGTAGAGAATTACGATTTGCTGAACGAGATCGGATCGCTCCCCTATGTCCCTGGCAAGAAGAATGCAATTCTCAACTCCGAGCCAAAGCACCCTTCCGGCGAGGAAATGAGACTGTGTAGGTCCCTTTCTAACGGTTGTTTCCTATATGTATCACTGAACAAAAAGAGTAAGATACGACACATCGACAGGTTCGTGAGCATGTGCGGACTCACCGCTGAGTTCGATGGAAACTGGTGAACGGCTGATCTCAGTATTGTCTCGGCGGCAATCCCGTGCAGTGAAGGGTATCCTTCGCTGAATCGATCCGGACTGACGGAGGCCGTTTCGTAGGCCATGACCTGTAACTATTGAGGACTGTCGTTACTAATAGGAGAGCCGGGTACACTCGCTCCTGATCAGTTCCTGAAATCCGCCGACGTGACGGTCTCCAAGTAGTCAACGCTCACGTGTCGGTGCTCGATCCGATCTCGAAATCCATGTTCTGCAAGCAGCGTTTTCGTCGCTTTTCCGGTAGGTTTGTCGGTGGTGAGAGCACGACCTCGGATACCTTCCCAATGTTTAGTAGCTCCGCGGCGAGACCGACGAGCGCCATGTCGGCTTTTTCGACACGATCCTCGTCCCGGTCCGTCTCGTTCGCGACGAAGCGCCTGGCGTCGTCCATCACTCCCGAGACGACCGAGGAGGTGTAGTCGAGTTCATCGGCGACGACGATCCATCCTTGCTCGATACCCGCCTGCCACCCAGCCGGGTTCAATGAATACGCACGAAGGTCGTCGCCGCCCAGTTCTTCGTATGCGCGTCGAGGAATCAGCAGGGATGTATTCGCGCCCGTGACGGCATGACGGAGCGTCCGGTACTTCTCGCTGTCGGGGCCGCCACACCGGACGAACACCCCAGTATCGGCGACGTAGACCGTCGTCATCCGTCGCGGTGGGCGAGGACGACCGGTTCGAGCGCCTGGAGGACGATCTCGGCTTCGAGCGGCGAGACGTCGAGTTCGCGGGCGGCAATTCGGTGGTTGACTTCGCCGTCGACGTATTCGCGGGCGTAGTCGAGCGCGACCGCCAGTCCGTCGATCCCGTGGCGATCGACGTAGATGTCAATGTCGCCATTATCGGTAGGCGGGCGACGGCATCAACGAGTTCGGGAGTGATCGTGCGCGTCCCGCCGTCCGTAGAGAGCGTGAGCGACACCGCCTCGGCCTCGTACTCCGCCGGCCGTTCGGCGTGCGTCTTCTCGAACAACCCGATGGCTTCGAGCTTCCCTACGTGCTCGTACGCCGTTCCCTGTGGAACGCCGAGCGCCGCTACCAACTCCGGCGTCGTCGGTCCCGCATGCAGCATGTGAACGTACATCCGGGCGAGAGCGGGCGATTCGAGCAGTTCGACGGTCGTCCGGAGCCGCTCGATCGGCGGTGTAGTCCGACGGTCGGTCGACTGTGCCATTCTGATTACGAATTACGGATAGTTCGTAATACGCCCTGCGCCGTGCTCGCTCCGCTGCAGTCTTCGCTTTCGCGAAGAACCCGCTTCCTGCCTTACGACGATGGCGGCACTGGATACCCGACTCGGTCGGTTTCGGCCCGGTAGAGGTAGCCGTCGAACCCGCTGGCATAGAGCGTCGTCAACTCCTCACCGCCGAACGCGCAGTTCGTCGGCCGATCGCCCGGGTACGGATGCGTTTCGAGCACGCGGCCCTCAGGTGTGAAGACGTAGAGTAATCCACCGGGACCGCTTTCCTCCCAGCCGGCGGTCGCGACGACGTTGCCCTCGTCGGTGAGGCACATCCCGTCGATCCCGCGATGGGGTCCGAAGTCGTGTAGCACCTCGTACTCGCCGACCGCTACGTCCTCGGCTCCGTCCCCATCCCCGTCCTTGTCCTCGTCGCCGCTCTCGTCGCTAGCCTCGTCCCTACTTCCTCCGTCATCGATCGGGTAGGCCCGTAGCTCCCGAGTGGCGTCCCGGCCGTAAGGGCTCTCGGCGACGTAGAGGGTTCCCTCGTCCTTCGAGAAGACCAATCCGTTGGGGTTCGTCGTGTCGTCAATGGCTCGGGTAACTTCCCAGTCGTCGGGAGCGGCGTCACCGGGATCGCCGGCCGGATCGAGGTAGTAGACCGAGAAGTGATCGAGTTCGAGATCGTCTTGATCGTCGTAGTCCGGGTCGGTGAACCACAGCCGTCCCAGGGAGTCGAAGGCGAGGTCGTTCGGGCTATTGAGTCGCCTGCCGTTGTACTCGTGAACCAGGACGGTCCTCTCGCCGTTGCGGTCGTACCGCGAGATCTGGTGACCGTTCCCGTTCGTTCCCATCTCGCAGTTGTAGAGACGGCCGTCCGGCCCGAGCGCCGATCCGTTGCCCCGGTTCGTATCGGTGGCCCATTCGGTGCACTCGTCGCTCGCGGGGTCGTAGCGCAGGATTCGGCTCGTCGGGATGTCGCTGAAGGAGACGACCGCCTCGCTCGGATGCCAGACCGGGCCCTCGGTGAATTCAAAGGGACCGGCGACCGGTTCGAACGTCCAATCCATGCTCCCTGCCTCGCAGCCAGCGACTTAGGTTTGTGTGCTATGGAATACTAAGGTAGCTTATCGAGCACCGAGACGAGAGAGGCGGCAGACGGATTGAAATCCCCCGGACGCTCGACTCGGGGGGCTCGCTGTGCTCCTCGTCGCTCCCTTCGGTCGCTCCTGCGGTGCTTACGTCGCCCGCCGTCGCCGAGCGCCCGGCCCCTTTCAGTCCCGCCCGTGCCGCACTTCGATCGGCGCAACTGAGGTCACCACCGTATTGCTCTCGTTGTTCCTTGGAGTCTCACTCGTAGGTCGTCGTGTACCCGCCATCCCAGAGCATGTCGCTGCCGTTCAGTTGCCTGCCGTGCTTCGAGAAGCCGAGCACGAAGAGGTTCGCCACCTCGACCGGCTCCATCATCTCCTTCGTCCTGGCCTGGCCGAGCATTACGTCCTCGATCACTTCCCGTTCGCTGATGCCACGCTCCGCTGCGGTGTCGGGGATCTGACCGGTGACGAGCGGGGTCTTCACGTATCCGACGCTCACCGAGAACCCTCGGAGGGTGCCGTTACCCTCGGCAGCGATCGACTGGGTGAGTCCTCGCAGGGCAAACTTCGAGGTGACGTAGGCGGCTTTGGCCTGGGTCGCGTAGTGGCCGTGCACCGACGCCATGTTCCCGATCGCACCCACGCCGTCGTCGGTGGCTTCGACGTGAGGAATCACGAGCTTCGAGAGCAGGAAGGGTGCTCGGACCATCACGTCGTACAGTTGGTCGAACTTCGCCATCGGGAACTCGGCAATCCGGTCGATGTGCTGGAGGCCGGCGATGTTCGCGAGATACCTGATAGTACCTTCTTCGCTCGCGCTCTCGACGACCGCCGCCATCGCGTCGTCGTCAGTGAGGTCGCCGGGCGCGGCGATTACCCACCCCGACGCGCCGATCTCCTCGGCTTTCTCGGTCGTCTCGTCCAATCCGTCCTCGTCGATATCGACGCCGACGACCGAAAGCCCGTTGTACGCGAGCGCGACCGCCGTGGCCCGGCCGATGCCCGACGCCGCGCCGGTGACGATCGCAACGGTATCGCCCGTGAACCGGTCGTCGCCAACGGTGAGGACGTCCTCCGCGGTGAGTTCGGGTTCGGAAACCCCGCCGTCGGCCGCGACCGGGAACGTAGCGGCGGGAGGGGAGTCGTTCGTGTCGATCGGATTTGCGTCGTCAGTTACATCGTTGATCATGGTAGTATCACCGATCGGGGCTACTTCACCGTCACGGATGATCACACCCCTGAGCGTCGGGTCAGACTCGACGTCGGTGACCGGTTCTCACGAGAAACGACGAAACGAGAGCCGCGAGATCCCCTTCGGCTTCCAGCTGTCAGGCGGTCTCGGTCAGGCCATCGAGCGGGTCGGTCGCTCTTCGCCGTCGGCGTAAAACTGGCCGTGAAAGCCGAAGGGGATCGGATGCGGGCACCACGCCCGTGCGCGTTCTTGGAACGTCGCCGCGTCGAGGACGAGCAAGAAGGATCGCTCCGCACCCGCGTCGAGGGTAACCGAGAGGATCACCCCGTCGTCCTCGTTCCTACCGTCGGCGTCGTCCCCTCGGTCGGGTGCCGGGACGAACACCGGCTCGCCGGGGTACGCGTACGATTCGTCCCAGGTCACCGCGTCGCGCTCGCGAACGTCTACCTTCACGAGTTGATTCTGGAAGCTCTCGGGGGGACGTTCGCGATTGGAGACGCCGTAGGCGTACCGGTAGTCGTGGGTGTTCCGGTTCGCGTAATCGATCGCCGGCAGTTCGACATGGCCCGGATAGAGCGTCTCGGATTCGACGCCGCGTCGCGAACTTCCCGGTGCCGGCAGGCAGTACCGGCGCAACTCGGCGGCCGGCGGCGACGGCTCGGCGCTTACGAGCCGGCGAAGCGAGAGGGCCTCGGTCACCGACGCGTCCTCGAAGGCCGCGAGGTCGAGGACGATCTCCCCCTGTCCGCCGACCCCGTCGTCGCTATCACCGCCGCCCTCACGCTCGCGCTCGAAGGCGTTGATGTGGTGGAAGCAAAAGAAGGGGGCTACGCGGTGGCGCGCGAGAACATCGCCCGACTCGCGATCGACGACGTGGAACCGCGAGCCGCGCTCGGGTTGCCACTCGTAGCCGTCGATCACCGACGACCCCGTGAGCAGTCGCCGACGACTAGGTACGAACGGCGGTTCGGCGAGCACGATATAGTTCGGTGTGAGCGCGAAGCTGTGGACATACCCTGGCGGATCGCTTTCGACCTCGCCGATGACCGAGACGTCCTCGGTGCCGTCGGGGATCGAATACAGCGTATAACCGCTCTCCGAGCCGCCGAAACTCGTCCCGTAGCCGACGAGTTCGCCTCGGTCGAAGTCGTAGTGGGGGTGAACGGTGTACGTATCGGCGAACCCGCCGAACTCGAACCGTCGCCCGCTTTCTAAGCTACGGGGGTCGATCTCGGTGACGAGCGGGGACTCGGTCGTCGCGAGATACCGGTCGCCGACGCGACAGACGTCGACACAGGCGTTGTCGGTAAAGTTCGGCGACCGGAGACGACGGAGTCGGCCCAATCGTCCGAGCGGGCCCGTCGGCGGGTCAGTCGCGAACTCCCGATAGCCGAGTTCGCCGTGCTCGCGTGCATACGTGTAAGCCCCACTGTCGAGGAACCGGTTCCGATACGCCACCTCGCCGTCGCCGCCGTCGATGCGAAAGCGCCGGAGCATCGCGAAGCCATCGAACCAGTGGTTGAGCGGCTGGCGGCCGGCGTGCCAGGTTCCCGGTCCGTTGCGAAGCAGGGTCCCTGAGAGCCACTGCGGGAAATCGCCCTCGATGGAAAGCGTCTCGTCTACCTCGTCGCGAACGGGCCGGAACCCCACTCGGTGATCGTTATTGTGATCGGCGGCCATAGGTCATCTGGACGCTCCGGGCGATTGTAGCTTCGCCTCCCGGCCGGCCCGCCGTCGAGTTCTCCTCGATTCTCGTGTTACGCGACGAGGACCAACAGCAACCGCTTCGGGTGGGACTGGAAGGAGCCGGGCGCTCGGCGTTCTCGTAAGCGAGCACAGCGAGCGAACGAGAGCTCGAAAGACGAGCAGAGCGAGTCTTTCGTAGAACCCCGGCGATGTAAGCATTGGAGCGACCGAGTGTTACGAGGGAGCGAAGCGCGCAACGAGCCGCGGAAGCCGAGCGCTCGGGGGCTTCCTAAACAGTCCTAAGGGCTCGTCCCCTTTAGACGATTTCAACCAAATGCGACGGCAGGACGGGCGACTTTTACCCGCGGAGGCCCACTTCATGGTATGACTGCGCGTCGCGAGCGTTCTGGCCGTTCCCGTCGTTCCCGCCCGCTTTCGGGCCGATCGGTGGCCGTGATCGGCGGCGGCTTCGGGGGTCTGTCGGCGGCGTGTTACCTCGCCGACGCCGGAGCGGACGTCGAAATTCTCGAAAAGAACGAGGCGGTCGGCGGCCGGGCGAGCACCTTGGAGGCCGAGGGCTTTCGCTTCGACATGGGGCCGTCGTGGTACCTCATGCCCGACGTCTTCGAGCGATTCTTCGAGTACTTCGATCGGTCGCCCGACGACTACTACGACCTTCAGCGCCTCAACCCCCACTACCGGATCTTCTGGAAGGACGGCGACCGTATGGACGTCACGCCCGATCTCGATCAGGTGCGCGCGGCCTTCGAGGCCCGCGAGGCGGGCGCGGCCGAAGCGTTCGACGACTATCTCGACAAATCGGCCGACAACTACCGCCGATCGATGGACGGGTTCGTCTACACCGATCGCCCTAACTACCGCGACTGGGTCGATCTCGACGTCATGCGCGCCGCGCCCGTTGGCCTCCAACTGTTGAGGACAATGGACGACTACGTGAGCGACTTCTTCGACAACCCGAAGCTCCAGCAGGTGATGCAGTACACCCTCGTCTTCCTCGGCGGTGCGCCCCAGAACACGCCGGCGATCTACAATATGATGAGCCACGTCGATTTCAATATGGGGGTCTACTACCCCGACGGCGGTATCGGCGCGGTCGTCGATGCCTTTGCGGACCTCGCGGGCGAACTCGGCGTGACGATCACCACCGACGCCGAGGTTTCCGAAATCACCCGCCGGCGCGAGGGTTTCCTCGTCGAGACGGTGGCCGGAGGCGAGGGTGAAGGCAGGGGCAAAGGTGAAGGCGAAAGCGAGACCCGCAACCCCGATATCGTCGTGAGCGACGCCGACTACGCCCACACCGAACAGGAACTGCTCCCCGAGCACGAGCGCGGCTACTCGGCGGAGTACTGGGAGGATCGAACGTATGCACCCTCCGCCTTCCTGCTGTACTTAGGTGTCGAGGGCAGCGTCGATCCCTTGGAACACCACACGCTCGTCTTGCCGACCGATTGGGACCCACACTTCGCGCAAATCTTCGACGAGCCGGCCTGGCCCAACGATCCGGCCTATTACCTCTGTGTCCCCTCCGCGACCGACGACTCCGTCGCGCCCGACGGCCACAGCAACCTCTTCGCCCTGGTGCCGATCGCGCCCGGACTCGACGACTCGCCCGAGATACGCGAGCGCTACCGGGACGAAGTGCTCGCCGACATCGCCGACAACACCGGCGTCGACCTGCGCGATCGGATCGTCTTCGAAAAGCAATTCTCGGTCTCGGACTTCGCCGACCGGTATAACGCCACCGCCGGCAGCGCGCTCGGGCTCGCCCACACCCTGCGCCAGACCTCGCTGTTTCGCCCGCCCCATCGCTCGAAGGCGGTCCCCGATCTGTACTTCACCGGCGCGTTCACCACGCCCGGCATCGGCGTCCCGATGTGTATCGTCAGCGGCGAACACGCCGCGAACGCGGTCGTTTCCGACCACGGCCGCCAGCCGGACGCCACCGAGCGCGACGCCGGAAAGTCCGGCGCTGCCGGCGCGAGGCGGACGGTAGCGAAGCGACTCGCGAACGGCCCGCTCGCGGGGCTTTCGGGGCTCTCGGGACTGTTCCGATAGAACGATGAACACGGTCGAACGGCTGTACCGACGCGTTACCGACCTCGGCGAGTACGTCCCGTCGCGAGCGACGCTGCCGGGGTATCTCCTCCGACTCTCGCGGCCACGCTTCTGGTTCTACCTCGCCGGCCCGGTCGTCGTCGGCGCGGTCTACGCCGCCGAATCGGTGAGTGAGCTGTTCTCCCCGCTGTCGGTAACACTGTTTGCTTTCTTCTTTCTGCCGGCGAACGTCCTGCTGTACGGCGTCAACGACGTCTTCGACGCCGGGATCGACGCCGCAAACCCGAAGAAAGAGCGGAAGGAAGTCCGGTATCGAGGCGGGCGTGTGGTCGCCGGCGTCGTGCTCGCGAGCGGCCTTCTCGGCCTCGGATTCGTCCCGCTGCTCCCGGCGTCCGCACTGCTCGCCTTCGGGGCCTTCTACCTGCTCGCGATCGAGTACAGCGCCCCGCCGCTGCGACTGAAGACCACACCGCTTCTGGACTCGCTGTCGAACGGGCTGTACGTCCTGCCGGCGGTCGTCGCCTACGCCGCGCTCGCGGGCACTTATCCGCCGCTCGCCGCGATCGTCGGCGGCTGGCTGTGGGCGATGGGGATGCACACTTTTTCGGCAATTCCCGACATCGAACCCGACCGAAAAGCCGGGATCA
The DNA here is from genome assembly GCA_003022925.1 of Halobacteriales archaeon QS_8_65_32. Taxonomy (GTDB): domain Archaea; phylum Halobacteriota; class Halobacteria; order Halobacteriales; family Halococcaceae; genus PXQR01. The sequence continues at coordinate 31,746 of PXRY01000064.1, forward strand.
GGACGACGGCGACGGCCCTCGGCGAACGGTACACCTACGCGTACTGTGGGGCCTGCTGGATCGGCGCGGCGATCGCTTTTGCGCTCGTCCACCCCTTTTTCGCCGTCCTGTTGGCCGGATACCCCCTATTAGTCTTCGGCGTCATCGCTTCGGACGTTTCGGTCGAGCGCGTGTACTGGTGGTACCCGGCGATCAACACGCTCGTCGGCACCGCCATGAGCCTCGGGGGGTTTTGGGTGCTCGTCTATGGGTAGCGGCGTCGGAGGCGACGGTACGAACACGGACATGGAACCGAGCGCCGAGCACCGACACCGACGCCGGCGGATCGAAGCCCGCTTCGACGCCCTGGTCCGCGACAACCGATTCACGATCGCGGTGGTCTTCCCGGTCGTCGGTGCCGTTCTGCTCGTTGCGAGCCGCGAGGGCCTGCTGCCGGCGGTTCTCGCGTACAACCCCCTTCTCATCCTGCTCGGGACGCTCGTGATGCGCTCGCCGCTTCTCGCCGGCGTGTTCCCACTGATCGACCGTCGGGCGCTGGCCGGCCTCGGAGCGCTCGTTACCTACGCCTACGCGATCGAAGTCGTCGGCGTGCTCACGGGCCTTCCCTACGGCGACTTTTCCTACGCCGTCGATCTCGGCCCGATGCTCTTCGGACTCGTCCCCGTGGGACTGCCCGTCTTTTTCGTCCCGCTCGTGCTCAACAGCTACCTGCTCTGTCTCCTCTTGCTCGGCGAGCGCGCCGAACGAACCGCGCTGCGACTCGGAGCCGTGATCGCCACTGTGCTCGCGATCGACCTCGTGCTCGACCCCGGCGCGGTCACGATCGGCTTCTGGACGTACCCGGCGGGCGGAGCCTACTACGGCGTGCCCTGGACGAACTACGCCGGGTGGGTGCTGTCTGCGGTCGTCTCGGTGGGGCTGCTCGACTGGGGCTTCCGACGGTCTGCGGTCCGGGAACGCCTCACCGAGTGTGAGTTCGCCCTCGACGATCTGGTGAGCTTCGTGATCCTCTGGGGTGGTATCAACCTTCTCTACACCAACTGGATCCCGGTCGCGATCGCTGCGGCGCTGGCCGGCGGGCTGGTGCGAACCGATCGGTTCGACTTCCGAGTCGTGGTCCGAGACCGGTTCGCGCGCGGCGAGTGACACGGCGGTATTCGATTGCGTGACGAGAACCGACGGAAGCCGTCTCGGAGGAGACCAGAGGATCGGAGCGAGGGCTACTGGATGGCCGCCGGGCACATCGCGGACCCGCTCGACCGTCTCTGGATCGAGCGGCGGCGTCGGGTCGTCGTCCGTCACGGCTCATGGTACATACTGGTCTGATAAAGGGATTTGCCAACGCGCCATCCGTCGTCCTTGCTCGTTTCTCGTGGTCGTCCGTTAGATTGCTTGTTCCCGATCGATCCACCGGCGGAACGCCTCGAAGTCCTTTACCCCGGCCTAATCGACGATCTTCCGCAGCGTCCCGATCGAGATACTGTCGTGCATCGGGACACTAACGATCCGTACCTCACCTGTGTCCGGATTCTCGTGAGCGTAAGCGAACGAGAGCAGGGAGCGGTCGTTCAAAAGACGCAAACCGTCTTTTGTGATGTGGCAAAAACGCGGAGCGTTTTTGCTGCAAGCGGGAAATCTTCGATTTCCCGCAATGACGAGAGACGCCTTCGACGTCTCTAACCACGCGCTTCACTCCCTCACTTCGTTCGGTCGCTCCATTGCTTACGTCACCGGGGTCGGATCGAGTGGTCGGCCCTTTCCAGTCCCACCCGGCGGGCTTATCGGTTTCGATCCGTGCTCGTCGGCGAGCGGTCGTCGCTCATTCGTCCGTCGAGAGCGCGCTTTCGTGATCGGAGTTCGAGCCACTGAAATAGCCCCACTG
>PXRY01000065.1:0-1565 GCA_003022925.1 Halobacteriales archaeon QS_8_65_32
CCGGCAAACGGTGTTCCGCGGCGGACAGCGCACGTACTTATCGGGGTTGATCCGTCGGATCGTGTGTAGTCACGTCCTCCTGGCCGACGACGAGGCGGAGGTCAGGGAGCTGCTCGAACACCGCTTTCGTGGGCGGGGCATCAACGTCACCGCCGTTACGAACGGCGCGGAGTGTCTCGACGTTCTGGCTACCGACCCCGAAGGCCTGCCCGACGCCGTGATCTTAGACGTGATGATGCCGCGAATCGACGGGTTCAGAGTGCTACGCGAGATCCGGGCGCGCTACGACGCCTCGCTGCCGGTGATCATGCTCACCTCGCGCGGACGGGAACCCGATACGATCCGGGGGCTCGAAGCCGGCGCGACCGACTACGTTACCAAACCGTTCAGCCCGGACGAACTCCTCGCGCGCGTCGAGCGCTTCTGCCAATAGACCATGGGGGCGGTAGCGCCGGTCTCGGCCCAGGTCGCGCTGGTGTGGACTCTCACCGCCCTGCTGTGCGTGCTGATCGTGATCGCGCTGTCGACCGTCGGCGGGTCGATCCGGGCGGCCCGGCGCGACCGGCGCGAGGCCGCCGCCGTCTCGCGCGTGACGTCGGGGCTGTTCGACCGGCTCGACGCGGACGATCCGGACTGGGCAGGATGGGTCGAGGACCTGTCGTCGATCGAAGAGCGCGTGCTCCGAGCCCGGGTCGATCGCTACCTCCGAGTGCTCGCCGGAAGCGACGGCCGGCGGTTCGCGGCGCTCGGGGCGTGGCTCGCGTTGCTCGATCACCCGATCGACGCGGACGCGTTGCTCGCCGACTGTGGAGCCGATCCGGACGAACGGGCGGCGACCGCTCGCGTGCTCTTCGAGCGCGACGTGCCCGAGGCGAGTTCGCTCGGGACCGACCTGTTGGTGCGAACGGGTCGGTCACTCTCATTGTTCGGTCTCGATACCCTCTACCGGCTCAACAACGCGGATCCACACGCCTTGCTCGCCGCCGGCGCAGCCGAGCGGGAGGGGTGGACCGACGCCTTCCTCGCGCAGGTACTCGACGTGATCGCACGTTGTTCGCCGGCGAGCGAGTCCCCAATCGACTGGCTGCTCGACTGTCTCGTCCACGAGACCGGGGCCGTACGCGCGGCGGCGGTCCGGGCAATCGAGACGTACGCTCATCGGGAGGACGTGCGGGACCGACTGGCGATCGTGTGGCTGGTCACCGACCCCGAGCCGATCGTCAGGCGGGCGGTGTATCGCTATCTCGCCGCCTACGGCGACGAGGCTGACGTCGAGGCGCTCATCGAAGCCGCGATGGCCGAACCTGACGCCCGGGCGCTGTCGATCGTTGCGAGCGAACTCGCCGACCAGTTCGCCCGACCGGGTGCGGAGCTATCGCCCAGCGTTCGCCGAAGCCTCGAATGGATCGACGCTGAGCGAGCCGTAACGGCCGGACGCTCGGGGCGGGACGTCGGGGAACGGAACGCCTCGGAACAGCGGGAGCAGCGGGGAGGGCGGGCGTGATCCGCGACATTTTCCTGTCGGTGCTGGCGGCGACCGGGTGGTTCGTGCTCGGGTGCTACCT
>PXRY01000065.1:1732-55320 GCA_003022925.1 Halobacteriales archaeon QS_8_65_32
CGCCGACGTCCCCGTCGAGATCAACGCCGAACCGGTTCGGGGGGTCTACCGATCGGGAACGGTCGCGGAGCTCGTCGTGATCGACAAGGAAAACGGCGGTAAGGGCGACGCGCTCAACGCCGGGATCTGGTTCGCGGACGCCCCGCTGTTCTGTGCGTTGGACGCCGACTCGCTCATCGACCGCGAGGGGCTACTGGGGGCGGTCGAACCCTTCCTCAGACGGCCCGACGAGACCGTCGCGACCGGCGGCACCGTTCGAGTGGTGAACGGTTGTACGGTCGAGTTCAACCAGGTTACCGAGGTAACGACCTCGAACCGGCTCATCACCGAACTCCGAGAGATGGAGTACCTCAGGGCGTTTTACTCCGGTCGACTGGGCTTGAGCCGCCTGCGGGGGCTCGTGCTCATCTCGGGGGCTTTCGGGCTCTTTCGAACCGACTTGGTGCGGGAGATCGGCGGTTACGATACGGACTCGATCACCGAGGACCTCGCGCTCGTTGTCCGCCTGCACCGATACCTGCTCGACGCAGAGCGGGAGTACCACGTCGAGTTCGTCCCCGAGCCGGTCGTCTGGACGCAGGTCCCCGAGGACTGGTCGGCGCTCGCGCGCCAGCGCCGCCGCTGGTATCGGGGGCTGATAGACACGCTCGTCCGCGAACGAGACATGATCGCAAACCCCCAGTACGGGCGGGTCGGGATCTTTGCGATGCCGATCTTCACGTTCGCGGAGGCGATCGGGCCGTTGATCGAGGGCCTCGGGTACGTCCTCGTGCCGATCGCCTTTCTGCTCGGGGCGGTAAACTTCCCGTTCGTCGTACTCTTTTTTTGCAACGACGGTCGCAGTGGGGGTCTTCCTGTCGTGGTTCGGCGTGTTGAGCGAGGTCTACAGCTTCCGGTGGTACGACGACCCGCGGGACGTCCTCGTTCTGCTCGGCCACGGCGTACTCGAAAACTTCGGGTATCGCCAGTGGAAGGCCCTCGTCGCCTGGCAGGGGTTGTATGAGTACCTGCGAGGCGACACCGAGTGGGGCGAGATGAGCAGACGGCGTTTCACCGACGCGGTTGCCGGCGGGACGAACGCGAGCGACGGGGCGATTGGCCGCGGGGCGGCGGGTAACGGCGCGAAGAACGATCGGGCAGCGGGCGACCGAACGACGACCGACGGGACGACGGGTACGGAGACCGCCACGCCGACGGAGGAAACGGAGGCCTCCGGTGGCGACGGGTCGGCGACGACCGACGGAACGACCGCCGGGACGCTATCGCGCGAACGCGAGGCGGAGTCGGTGATCACACCCATGGCCGACGACGAGACCACAGGAACGACCGGCGACGGAACCGCCGGGTCGTCGGTCGAGAGCGACGGTTGACGGTAGCGTATCGCGAATCGATCGCGAGTACCGGACGTCGGATAGCGAGGGTCGGCGGTCGACGATCGACCGTAGGAGACATGAACCCGGGTAAGCCAAAGACGATGTGTCCCTCGTCGCGCTCGTTCGTGACCTCCGCGCGGAGGCACGCCGGACGAACGAGCGCCGCCTGGTGGTACTCCACGGGTCGCGCGAGGCGTGTTACGAGCGCGCGGCGGCCGTCTTCGCCGCGAGCGGGGTCGATCGGGGGAAGGCGGTTCTCGTCGGCGAGCGCGACGTTCTCCCTGTCGAGCGCGTGGCTCCGGACCGGACGGAGGCATTGCTCGGTACGACGACCGGGACGGCCGTGTTCGACGCCCACGACCGATGCTCGCCCAACGCACTCGGACGGGTCGTCGGAACCGTCGATGGCGGCGGATTGATGGTACTGCTCGCCCCGCCGCTCGGCGAGTGGCCTAACCGACGCGACGGGTTCGACGCCTCGCTCGCGGTCTTTCCGCACGACGCGACGGCCGTCTCGGGGGCGTTCCGGCGACGGCTCGTTTCGCTCCTGCGAACACACCCCGGCATCGAGATCGTTAACGCCGACTCCGGGGCCGTCGAGCGCAAGGGCCTCACGGACCCCGCGCCGCGGCTTCCGGCCCGGCGATCGAGGGGCCACCTCTCGAAAGCGCCCGGTCCGACGACCCCGACGGGCCCGATGGAGGAGGGATCGACACGTCTCGACCCCAGCACCGGAATCAAACCGGGCGAGCCGGACGAATCGGACGAACTGGACGATCGAACGGAATCGGGCGACCGAGCACGCGAGCCGTTTCCGGAGGCGGTCTACGAACGGTGTCTAACGGACGATCAGGCGCGGTGTGTCCGGGCGTTCGAGCGCCTCGGGACGCGCGGATCACCGACCGACCGAACCGCCGAGTGGTCGCCGGTCGCGATCGTCGCCGAAGCCGATCGCGGCCGGGGCAAATCGAGCGCCGCCGGCCTCGCCGCGGGCGCGCTCGCGGCGAACGGAAGGGAGGTGTGCGTGACCGCGCCGAGCTACCGGGCGAGCGCGGAGCTGTTCGCCCGGGCGGCTGGAGTGCTTTCGGATCTCGGCCGTACGGTGATGACCGACGACGAGGCGGCCCCGCGATCTCTCGACGTCGGCCGGAGAGACGACCGGAGCGGAGATCAAGGAACCGACGGGGACGTCGGCGGCGGTGGCGACGGAGGTACCAGCGTCGCTAATGGTGGGTCGATACGGTACCTGCCGCCGGCTGCCACGGCCGATCTCGTCGCGAGCGACCACGGTTCGGGTTCGGGTTCCGGTTCCGGCCCCGATTCCGGCTCCGGGTTCGGCGGCGGTGGTGGCAGCGACATCGACGGCGATAGCGGCGTCGATAGCAGCGGTCCCGATGTCGTGTTCGTCGACGAGGCCGCCGGACTGCCGGTGTCGCTGCTCCGTCGCCTGCTCGCGGCCGAGCGTATCGCCTTTACCACTACCGTTCACGGCTACGAGGGCGCAGGGCGCGGATTCGCGACCCGGTTTCGCGAGTCCCTGGCGGCGAGCGACCACGACCTGTACGAGGTGCGCCTTGACGACCCGATCCGCTACGCGGCGGGCGATCCAATCGAGGTGTGGCTCTTCCGTACATTGTTACTGGATGCCCGGCCACCGGTCGCCTCGCTCGTCGCCGACGCCAGGCCCGAGACGGTCGCGTACGAACGGCTCTCAACGGCCGACCTGCTCGCCGACGGGCAGTTGTTACGCGAGTGCTTCGGGCTGCTCGTCGCCGCCCACTACCGCACCGAGCCGAACGACCTCGCGCGGCTGTTGGACGCGCCGAACCTCGCGGCCCGCGCGCTTTCCTATCGGGGCCACGTCGTCTCGGTCTGTCTGCTCGCCCGGGAGGGCGGGCTTCCCGCCGCACGCCGTCGGGAAATCTACGACGGCGCGCGGATCGCGGGCCACATGCTGCCGGATCTGCTGACGAGCCAGTTGCGCGACGAACAGGCCGGCGGTCCTCGTGGACTACGCGTTCTGAGAATCGCCACCCACGAGGCCTGCCGCTCGCGCGGGCTCGGCTCGTTGCTCCTCGATCGAGTCCACGCGGAACTCGACGACGAACCCGAAGAAACGGAACGGGTTGCAGGGACGGCACGAGCGAGTCCCGCCCGCGGAAGCGAGAACGCCGAGGACGTCGCGAGCGAAAGCGCCGGAAACGACCGCTCGGAGGACGGCTGCGACGGCGATTCCGACAGTGACGATTCCAAGCGCCTCGGGCCTGCCGACTGGCTCGGGGCCGGGTACGGCGCGACGCCGCAGTTGATCGACTTCTGGCGGCGAAACGACTTTCGGACCGTTCACGTCTCGACGACGCGCAACGAGCGAAGCGGTGAGAACTCGGCGGTCATGCTTCGCGCGCTCACCGATCGGGGTCGCGACCTCGCGGCGCGCCACGCCCGCTGGTTCGTCCGTCGCTTCCCGGCGGTACTGTCGGACGCGCTCTCCGGTCTCGACCCTGACGTCGCCCGCGGGGCGCTCCGTGCAGCCGGGGCGTCGGTCGACCCCGACCTCTCGGCACACGACTGGGGGGTGGTCCGCGGAGCGGCGCACGGGTCGGGGCTGTACGACACCGACCCGGCTCCGTTCCGACGCCTCGCGCTCGCGTACTTCACCGACCTGGCGCTCGCCGACTCGGCGCTGGCCGACCCGGAGGGCTCCGACTCCGATTCCGAGAGGGCCGGCCTCGACCGAAGCAGTGCCGATGCTGACCCGGACGACTCGGACGACGAGGGCGAACCCAATACCGTGCTCTCGACCCGTGAGGAGCGCCTGCTCGTCTGCCGGGTGTTTCAGGCGCGTCCGGCCGAACGGGTCGCAGCGCGGCTCGGTTACGAATCCGAACGCCAGTGTCTGCGCGCGCTCGGGGACGCCTACGCCATGCTCGTGAGCCGGTACGACGACGAGGCGACCCGAGCGGAGCGCAATCGAGACGGGACGTGAGATCGACGCTCCAGGTCGGACCTGACGGCCTTCGTCGGCCCTCACTGCCGTTTGCGCCGGCGGGCCGACGGGCGACGCGTGTCGAAAGGGGCCCGGCCGCTCGCGGGCCGCTCGTGGGCCGTTCGGTCGTGTCGAGACCGAGTTTCGGGCATCGACGCTTCTAACCCCGCTCCCGCCCGATCGGTCGCATGGTCGAGGCTCTCACGGTCGTCGCGGTCGCGCTCTTGATCCTCGGCGTTCTCGGTGCCGTGGTGCCGTTGCTTCCCGGCGCGCCGCTGTCGCTTGCCGGGGTCTACCTCCACTGGTGGGCAAGCGGCTACAGCGATCCGGGCCTTCTCGTCCTAGTTGGGCTGACCGTGCTCGGGCTGTTCACGATCGCCGTCGAGTACGCCGGCGGCGCGATGTCCGCGAAGTTCGGCGGGGCTTCGACCCGTACCGTTGCGCTCGCGACCGTCGCCGGGCTCGCCGCGATCTTCGTTGCCGGTCCGCTCGGCCTCGTCGCGGGCGTCGCCGGCACAGTTTTTATCACCGAGTTCTATCGCCACCGTGACGCCCGCCGCGGCGCGAAAGCCGCCGCCTACGCCACTATCGGAGTGCTCGCCTCCTCGATCGCTCAGGTGCTACTGACCGTGACGATCCTCGTCGCCTTCGTGCTCGCCGTTCTCGTCTGAACTCGACCGGTGGAAGCTGGCTCGGTCGTCCGACTCGATCGAGGGAAACAGGCCCGTCGGCTCCCGAAGACACGACACAGGTGTTTTTGACCGTGAACTCTCGACGAACCAACACGGTGAAAAAGAGCTTCGGGCCGCGCTTCGTTCCGGTGGCGCACGTCGTCACGCGGGAAGCGGAGTAGTTCGGCCGGCTCGCCGGCTGTGGGCACCTCGACGACGCGACTGAGTACACGACTGGTCGTGACTTCGCCGGGACGTCACGCTGATCGGCACCTGGTTCGCGCGCCGCGCTCAGCCCTGCGCGAACCGTTCTCGGGTTCTATCGGCATGAGCGCAGCGCGTGGACTGTCCCGTTTTCCGATCGCTACGAACCACAGTACCCCACGTCGATGCTCGACACGCCGCCGATCCAACCACATTGCCGACAGCACTGCATCCGTTCCGAACGCGAACCTACTCATGACGATCACCATCGCAAACCCAACCGTCCGCTCCTCTGGCGGTCGCCGACATCGGTGCCGCTATTCCGGAGGCGTATCCGATGAGGGGTGCGCCCTACGAACTGGCGCTCGAATCACAGGTCCCGAGTGCGCGTTCGGTCTACCGGTTTCACAGCGCGGACGGCGTTCTCTCGAAGCGGTCGTTTCGGGAGACGGAACTCCTCCTGGTAGAGGCGCTCTGGGACGCCGACCGCGACCTCGGTCGCCTTCTCTGTCCCGAGGCGAACTACGGCGTCGTCGGCGTCGTCCTCGCCGACCGTGCCGCGACAGTCCACATGGCAGAATCGAGCGCCCGAGCCAGGGAGCTCTGTGAGCGAAACGCCGCGGCAAACGGCGTCGACGCGTCGACCGCGCTCGTCGCCGACATCGCAACGCTCGCCGAGACGTTCGATACGGTCGCGTACGCGCCGAAACCCTACACGCCGCTTTCGGTCGGGTCCCAGCGCATCGCCGGGGCGCTGTCGGTGCTCGACCCCGGCGGAAGCCTCTACGCCGCAGCATCGAAGCGAACCGGCCTCGCGCGCTACGAGGCGTGTCTCGACGACGTAGCCGCGTCGGTCGAACGGGTCGCTCGACGCGGCGATAGCGTGCTCCTCGAAGCGACGCCGTCGGAGCCGTTCGACCCCCCGACGTGCGTCACGCCACGGGTAATCGATCCGAAGATAGACGGCGTTGCGCTCTCGCTCGTCACCGTTCCAGGTCTGTTCTCCCCCTGGGGACTCGACGACGGAACGCGGCTGCTCATCGAAGCGACGCCGTTCGAGGACGGCGAGCGGGTCCTCGACCTCGCGTGTGGGTACGGTGCGATCGGAACGTACGCCGCCCGCGTTGCGGACTGTGCGGTGTGGCTCAGCGACGACGACCGGGTCGCAACGTCGTGTGCGGCGTGCAGTCTCCGTACCTCCGGCGTGGACGGTACCGTCGTGACCGCCGACTGCACCGAGGGCGTCGTCGGGGCGACGTTCGATCGGGTGGTCTGCAATCCGCCGACACACGCCGGCAGCGACGTGCTCTCGGAATTATTCGTCGGCGCGCGTTCCGTACTCGCTCCCGACGGCGAACTCACGGCCGTCCACCACCGCGAGTTCGACTGCCGCCCCTATCTCGCGGGGTTCGACACGATCGAGCGACGCCGGACAGGGGACGAACACGTCGTACTGGGTGCGTCCGGTCCCCGTTCCGATCGGTAACGGGATCGACTGTCGGCCATGCACGACTCGCGATGCGAGGCTCCTCGGGCGGATCGCAAGGATTGTTACCACTGGTCGCGTCGAACGAGGTGTGACCGAGTGCGTCGAAGACGGCTGTACCGAGCTGGCGGCCGTCCGACTCTACGTGCCTTGGGCGGCCGACAGAAACGTCTGTACCGCACACGGCCGGGCATTGGTCCAACAGGACGGCGTCGTCGCCGAACCGTTAGAGGGAGCGGCCGAGGACTGGCGGTAGCACGGATCGGCAAAACTGGCGTACGGTCGGCGGGAAAGACAGCGTTAACTCACGTAATTGTCCGCCAAACAACCGCCACGGGGCGGGACTGAAAGGGGTCCGACCGCGTGGCGGCTCCGCCGTGGTTCGAACGACGCCAGCGGCGTCTCTCAGTCAGTGCTGGAAATTTGCGATTTCCGGCTTGCAGCAGGAACGTTGCGCGTTCCTGTCACATCTGCTCGCGGGCCTGTGGCCCGCTCACGGGTCGTTCCTCCCCGTTCGCTGTTCCGAGGCGCTCGCGTTCGCTCACGCCTCGTGGTTCGAGGGAGCTTCGCTCCCGCGCTACTCACGAGAACGCCGGGGGCTTTCGACTGTTCCGGACCCCTCTTCGGTTTCATTGCCGCTACGTTAGCACTGCTTGCCGACCTCACAGCAGGCCGAGCGCGCGCAGGCCGGCGAACAGCAAGTCGCCGTAGACGAGCGCGAGACAGAGCCCGAAAAAGAGGGGGACCAGAAAGGGAATCCCCGGCGTGATCCAGACGGTCGCCTCGCTCGTCAGCGCGTCCAAACCCGCACGCAGGTCCTCGGGCGAGGTGCCATAGGCCGTCGAGTCGATGTCGGCGAGAAAGGCTGCCGCGCCCCAGGAGTCCGCGTACTCGGCGCGCCTGGGGCGTCCGCCGGCATCGGCGTCAGCGTCGCGATCGCGCTCCCCAGCCTCCGTCTCCCGGTCGGCGATCCGTTCGCGCTCGCTTTCGGCCATGCCGCCGTCGGCTCGCGTACCGCCCTCAAGCCGCGCGCTCGCCGCGATCGCGCCGTCGCCCGGCGGGTTGCGCTCCGCGGGAAGGCTCTCGGGGTCGCGGTATCGCGCGGGTTCAGCGCGTATCTCCGCGAGCGTGAGCCCGCGCCAGCGAAGGTACATCCGCAACGCGTCGAGATCGAGCCCGCCGCGACCGGAACCGACACCGAGCAGCCGGCCGTACTCAGTGGTGGCCTCCTCACAGGTGACTCGCCGGCCGATCGGGGCCCGCGGGGACAGTTCCCCGTCGAGCGCGTTGCGGGCCGTGAGCGCGACCGGATAGAGAACTCCTACCAATACGGTGTCGGTCACGATCGTGAGCGAGAAGATTCCGACGTCGGTTTCGACACGCGGCAGCACCACCCCGAAGAGGTCGTACGCCGGGTAGACCGGAAAGAGGACCGCGAGAATCATGAAGGCCTTCGCGTCCGCGCCGCCGAACCCGCCCAGTCGCCAGAAGACGTACGACAGCGGTACGAGGAGACAGACGCTGAGACCGACTCGGAGGGCGAAGAGCCGCCGTGTCGCGCCCGGGTCGAGCGCGGCGATATCCCACGCCAGGGCTACGAGCGCGAGAATCAAAAGCGGAATCCAGGTCCGATCGGCCACCCGCCGGGTCGCGACGTCGCGCCAGGCGACCCACGCAAAGGCCGGCACCGCGAGCAAACGGAAGAGATCCGCGATCGTGTTCACGCTGCTGAGAGAACGACCGGCCGAGTATAATTATACCGAACGTATCGAGAAAGAAATCGAAGCGGGCGAAGGGACGACCCAAAGGACCGACGAAAGGGATGCAAAGACGGTCGGGACAAATGCCGGAGCGGCGGCTGTCCGGCGTCGAACGGCGCGAAAAGTGTGGGTGTGGTCGTCGGCCGATTCAGATAACGCGGTTCTGGAGGTAATCCAGGTGTTTCGCGTTGTAGACGATCTGGACCTCGTCGGTCGCGGCGCTCCCGATACAGGTCAGACGAACGGCCTTGTCCTCGACTTCCTCGTCCGAGAGGATCTGTTGCATGTCCATGTCGATCTCGCCTTCCGTGACGATGGCGGCGCAGTTCGCACACGCGCCCGCCCGACACGAGAAGGGCCAGTCGTAGCCCTGGGCTTCGGCGGCTTCCAAGATGTACTCGGACTCGTTGACGTCCAAGGTACCGTAGTCCTCGTCGTCGAGACCGGCGTCGGCGGCCTCCTCGAAGAGGTCGTCGTCGTCCATGCTCCACCCGTTGTCGTCCAGCACTTCGTAGTTCAGGTACTCTACGGTAGGCATCGACCGATAGTTCGATCCACGGCTTGTTAACTCTGCTGTTTCGGTAGTGCGTTTTTAGGCACGCCGTATCCTCTCGCCCCTCTTGCCGTCGATTTCGCCGGTTTCGAGTGCTTCGCTCACCGGCGGGCTTCGACCGATCTCCCGGCCGGGATCGGTCGTCGAGAACCGTCTCCTGTCGACGAAACGTTAACCGCCTTCCCGACCGAGGAACGGCCAGTGGCCGGCATCACGCTCACCTTCGAGAACGGCACGATCCGTATCGACGTCTCGACCGACGGCGATGAACGCGGGGACGGAGCCGGGGCTCCCGAGGCCGACGTCGCTATCGACGCCGGTATGAGCGCGGAGGACAGGGACGGAGGCGGGACCGAGGTCGGGGCCCTCCTCGACGGTCTGCCGTTCGTCGAACCCGACCCCCGCAGCGGAACGTACAGAGCACCGGCGTTTCGCTACGCCGACCTGCGCGACGCGCTCGCGGAGACACGCCCGACCGCGGGAATCGCGGTCGACGATCGCGTACTGGATCTCCCCGATCTCGACCTCGATTCGGCGTACGAACTGCGGAGCTACCAGCGCGAGGCGCTCGACGCCTGGCGGGCGGGCGGCGATCGCGGCGTTCTCGAACTCCCGACGGGCAGCGGGAAGACCGTCATCGCGCTGAAGGCGATCGAAGCCCTCGGGACGCCGACGCTCGTCGTCGTTCCGACGATCGACCTCCTGAACCAGTGGCACGACGAACTCAAGACGGAGTTTGGCGGGGGAACGACACGAAGCACCGCCACGGAACCGGCAAACGCCGGCACGTCGACGCGGGACGGCGAGACGGCGAGGACCGGCGAAGTCGGGGAGATCGGGCAACTCGGCGGCGGTGTCCAGCGGCTGGGATCGATCACCGTCTCGACGTACGATTCGGCATACCTGCGAGCCGACGAGTTGGGGGACCGGTTCGGCCTCGTCGTCTTCGATGAGGTACACCATCTCGGCGGCGAGGGCTATCGGGAGATCGCCCGGCTGCTCGCCGCGCCCGCTCGCCTCGGGCTTACCGCGACCTTCGAGCGGCCCGACGGCGCTCACGAGGTCGTCGAGGAAATCGTCGGCCCGCTGTGTCACCGCGTCGACGTCGACGATCTCGCGGGCACGCATCTAGCCGACTACGACGTCAAACGCATCGAAGTCGAACTCTCCGAGGCCGAACGCACCATCTACGACGACCATCAGGAGGTCTTCGTCTCGTATCTCGCGACCTCGAACCTGGACATGCGATCGGGCAGCGACTACCAAAAACTCGTCATGCGCTCGGGCAACGACCCGCGTGCCAGGGAAGCCCTGCTCGCGAAACAGCGCGCCCGCGAGGTGATGATGAACGCGGATGCGAAGCTCGACGAACTGGCGACGATCTTCGATCGCCACCGCGGCGATCGCGTACTTGTCTTCACGGCGCACAACGATCTCGTCTACCGGCTGTCCGAACGCTTTCTGCTCCCCGCCATTACCCACCGGACCGGCGCGGCCGAACGCCGCGAGATACTGGAGAAATTTCGGTCAGGTACCTACTCGCGGGTCGTGACTTCCAATGTTCTCGACGAGGGGATCGACATCCCTGACGCGAACGTCGCGGTCGTTCTTTCAGGTAGCGGCTCGAAACGGGAGTTCACCCAGCGCCTCGGACGAATCCTCAGGCCCGGCGAGGGAAAGCGGGCGCTGCTTTACGAGGTTATTACCACGGAAACCGCCGAGGAACGGGTCGCCGACCGACGGCGATGACCTAACGACACTGGCCCGATAGCGGTAATCCGGCGACCGGCGGTTCGTTGAGTCGGCGGGCGAGACGCGAAAGGTTGCTCGGGGAACCATCCGCCGAGAGCGACACGTTGCGGGCGTCGGTTTCGCCGCGGTGTCGAGTTACGCAACTGTCTGACCGAACAACCGCTATTGGGTAGGAATGAAAGTGGCCGACCAGTCGGCGACGGCAGGCGACGCAAGCGCCGGAGGCGAGCGAACAGAGTAAGCGAGCCGAGGAGCACAGCGAGTCCCCCGAGCCGAGCGTGTCCGGGGCTTTCAATCCGCTCGATACGATTCGCTATCCTCTCTCAAATTTTAAATTGAAACTATCGGTTCGCTGGGCTATACTTTATTTGCTATCAGGAAACCACCCCGTCGCAACGACGGCACAGTGTATCGGTGGCGCTGGCGGTCGCCGCGATGGAGGAGCCGAATACCTGTCACGGTAGACGACCTCCCGTCGCGGCCGTATCGCGGACTCGAACTGCTCGTTCTCGGCGGACTGGTTCTCGCAGCCGTCGTCGTCGCCGGGCTCCCCATGGCGATGACGAGCACTGGCGGCGCTGGCTTCCCTCTTTGCCGGGGGTATCCTATTGGGACTCGTGGTCGGGGTTCTCTCGGCGATCGTCGTCCCGGTTCCCCTCTATCTCGACGCGAAGAAACTCGCCGGCTACGACGGCGACCTCGAATGGACGCCCAGTCCCGGACTTTATGGACTACTCGGCTTTCTGTTCACCGGCCTTGCAGTTCTCGATTACCTCTACAAGCGACAGGGCGTGATCGTTGATCGGGAGGACCGCTCCGGCTGGTGGGTCGTAGCCCTCGCCGGCCTCGCTCTCCCGATCGCCATCTTGCTTGTCGGCTCGGTTCTCGGGGGCTCCTCGCTCGGGTTCGCCGGGATCGCCTTCGGGGTTCTCTTTCCGATTGGCCTGTACAAGGACGCCGGGTACGTGCGACTCAAGTCCACCGACTGGCAGCCGAACCCGACGGCCCATCTGACGTACGGACTCGTGACGGTCGTCTTCGGCCCGCTCGCGTTCCTGTACGCGGGCTACTATCTCTATAAACGCCACGCTCACGTGGAGCTACGCTAAGAACTCGATCTCTCGAAGCCTCGAAACTCAGTCGGTCTCAGTCGATCCCGGTCGGTCGCGGTTTCGAGCGGTCCCGGTGCCGAACGGTCCCGGTCGGAGAGCGTTACTCGCTCGCGTCGAGATTCGCCATCGCCCGATCGACGAGTTCGCCGGTGTCGGAAACGATCCCGTCCCACGCCTCGCTGTCGGGTGCCATCCCCGCGAGACGGGCGATCCGCATAATCGAGACGTGATAGACCTGCTGGATTCGCGGGGACTCCTCCCAGACGATCACATTGCAGGGGAACAAACCGCCAATCTGCATCGTTTCCGCCAGCGCGCGGTCCGCCATCTCGGGGTGACAGGCCCCGAGCACGTAGTAGGGGTTGCGATCGGCGTTCACCTTCTCGTTCAGCAGTTCTGCGGGGGAGAACTCGACAGGCACGCCGAACCCCTCCTCAGTAAAAGCCTCGCGGACGTGGGAGATCGCTTCCTGGTGGTTCATCTCGAGGGTCGCGCGTTTCTCGCCGCGCTCGGCGGGGTCGATTTCGCTCGGGTCGATCGGAAGCTGCATACGCCCCTGAAGAACTCACTGCCATTCAACCCTACTGATCCGTGGCCGGCCAGTACCGATCCATACCGATTCGCGGCCGACGTCGGGGTGATCGTTGCTCGGACGAATCGCGTCCGTTCGCGTAGTTCCGAACGCCTCGTCGTCCAGCGGACGATCGAATCGTATCGCCTGTGCTCTTGAACCCGAGTTCGTTCCCCCGGTATTCGAAGCGGGTGCGTCGGTCTCTCGGCCGAGGAACGCAAGCAGTGTGGTTGCAGCGACGGACTCGCGCTACGAGCGTCGGTCGTGGGTCCCACAGTGACAGTTCCCGATGCAGTACGTGATTTCGCCACCGCCGGAGAACCCAACGGACGCAAGAACGGCCATCGCGTCCTGCGTCCGGGTCGGTTCCGGTCGGACGGCCCCGGTGGTGGCTCCGTAGGGCTTCGAGCCGACCGAGATAGTCTCGACTACCGTCCGGGTCTCGTGATCGATCACCGCAACGGCGTTTGCGGTCTGGACGGGAACGTACAGTTTCCGTCGACTCCTGTTCTAAGTGCCGGTAAAGGCCTGCCCGCCGAGGTCGATCCGGGTCGCTACCTCCCCGGCGTCGAGATCGAGCACCGTGGCGTCCTCGCTCCCCGGCGTGAACACGTAGGACGTTCGGCTGTTCGGCCCGATCTCGTTCGTCAACGGGGTCCGACCCAAACCGTCCGCTTCGGTCAGTCGAACGCGCTCTTCCGGACGAGTCGGGTCGCTCACGTCCCAGATACTCTCGGTGCCGTAGGCTCCCTCGTCGTTCTCGACGACGAGGTACTCGCTGTCCCACGAGACGGTTCCCATATAGGGTTGGCGCTCTCCGCGCCGTCGAGCACCGGTGCAACGTCGCGCTGGGCAACGACCTCGAACGCCTCGATGTCGAGTACCGTGAGCGTGCTACCGTACAGGTCCGGGACGTACGCGTAGGTGCCGTCGGGACCGATCGTGACGTCACGCGGGCCGGGCCCGTTCCCCGTGCCGGCGTAGTTGTCGGTTCTGTCGATCCGCCCGGTTACCTCCCCGAACTCCTCGGCGTCCGGGTTTGCGACGATCCGAAACTGCGTGTGAGCGGGTTCGCGGGCGCTGACGATCAGTCGATTCCCGCTCGGAGCGAGTTCCAGCCAGTTGGCGTCCGATCCCGTCTCGACGTATGCGATCGTTTCGAGCGAGGTGGCGTCGATCGCTCGCACCCCGCCGGAGACGTTCAACCAGACGCGTCGCTGGGTGCGCTAACGAGCTTTGGGGTATACTGGTTCGATGGAAACGAGGCGGTCGTCCCGATCATCGTCGTTCCGAGGAGGTCGTCCGTCGTCGAATCGATGATACTCATCGTCCTATCGCCGGTATTGAAGACGTACACCGTCGTCTCGCTGTCCGTCGGTCCGCCGTCAGTCGGTCCGCTGGTCGTTCCGCTGCCCGTCGTCGTATCGTTCGCCGGTTCGCTTTTCATCGTGGCGTTGCCCGGCATCTCGGTAGTTGAAATTTCGCTCTCGCCGCCGGACTGGCCGCCGAGACGACCGGCGGTCGCACCGACGGTACCGGCGGCGACCGACGATCGCAGCAGCCGTCGCCGGGAAACGCCGTCGGCGTGCGGGTCCTGCACATCGGGGTCGAACTTCTCGGAACGAGCCTGCTCGTCGGACTCGGCTGTCATTCGCCCGGTTATTCGAACGCTTACCATAAATCGATGCGGAATCGAGCGCGAGCAGCGACGGCGGATACCCGTTGACGAGACCAATCGTTTTTACCACAAGAGCGTCGAAAACCGCCGTGTTGACGAAGGACCTGCTGCGGGTGTCGCGGGCCGGCGGAGGGTATCACCCCCAGTTCACCGCCCAGGACGATCGCCCGCTCGCCGCCCGGGTCATCGAGGTCTACCGCGAGCACGTCGGGGAGACCCGCGGCGACCTCGACGACGCCCTCACCGATCTCGAACGCGAGAGCGACGGCGAGTTCAAACTCGTCCGTGGCTTCGCGAAACTCGTCGAGCGCGACGCCGCCTTCGAAGTCCGGGCCGCCGTTACACCCGAGCGTGCGCGGACTGCGGTCTTTCGCGCCGCCGAAGGGGTGGCCGACGGTGGCGTCGTCACCGACGCCGAACGCACGCGGGCGTTCGACGCGGCCGCCACCGAGTTCGACTGCCCCCCCGAAGCGCTCGATCGGTCGCTGTACGCCGACCTGGACGAGCGCGAGGTTCTCACGGCGATCGACGCGCGCTGGACCCCCGAGGCCCTCTGCGATCAGTACGACCTCTCGCTCGCCCAGACGGCGCTGTTCGACGCGACCGACGTCACCGTTCGCAGTTCCGATCCGCGCGCGCTCGTTTCGGCGGTCAAGCGGCTCCGACTGATGTACGAGATCGAGAAAACCGCGGAGGGCCGCGTCGCTCACATCACTGGCCCGACGCGGCTCTTCCGGCGGACCCGACGGTACGGCACCCGCTTCGCCCGCCTGTTACGAACCGTCGCCAAAGCAGCCGAGTGGCGTCTCGAAGCGACGATCGACGACCGGGGCACCGAGCGCGACCTCGTACTTACGGGCGAGGACGTCTCGGTGCCCGAGGCCGATCCGGTGGTCGAGGTCTCATACGACAGCGGCGTCGAAGCCGACTTCGCCGCGCGATTCGAGGCGCTCGGCCTCGAATGGGACCTCCGCCGGGAACCTGAGCCGCTCGAAACTGGCTCTCAGGTGATGATCCCCGACTTCGCGTTCGACTGGCCGCACGAAATCGAGGGACCCGCCGACACCGATCGCGGTCGGGATCGAGGGTTCAGGATCTACTTCGAGATCATGGGCTTTTGGACCCCCGAGTACGTCGAAAAGAAACTCGATCAGCTAGAGAGGTTGGAAACCGTCGACATGGTCGTCGCCGTCGACGAGTCGTTAGGCGTCGGTGCCGAGATCGAGGCGCGCGACGCCCGGGCGATCCCCTATTCGGGGACGGTGCGTCTCAAGGACGTTCGCGACGCACTCCGACGGTACGAAGCGGAACTGGTTGCCGAGAGCGCTGCGTCGCTGCCGGCCGAACTCGTCCCGGACGATCCGGTCGTGACGATCGAGACGCTCGCTCGCGAACACGGCGTGAGCGAGCGTGCGCTCGACGACGTACGGTTTCCCGACCACGAACGGGTCGGCCGGACGCTCGTCCGGCCCGCCGTGCTCGACGATCTCTCGGGAGAGCTCGAACCCGGTACCGACCTCGCCGACGCCGAAGCCCGCCTCGACGAGGTCGGTATCGGCGACGCGAGCGCGGTCCTCTCGGAACTCGGCTACCGTGTCGAGTGGGAAGGACTGAGCGGTGGCGTACTCCGGCGAAAGGAGTAAGCACGGATAGGGGACGGACCGAAGGCACTACTTCAGGTCACGCCGTCTGCCCTTCGGTACCTGCGAGCGCAACTCGTTGTAGAGATACAGGCCGACACCGATCGGTTCGACGACCCCCGCCAGTTCGTGGGCGACGATCAAATACCCCCAGTCGCCCTCCCACGCGATGTCCTGGTCCTCGCCGGCGACGAAGCGCTTCGCTTCGGCTTCGCTCACATGACAGACGTTTCGCGTCGCGTGGTGGCCGAAGCGCTGGACGGCATCGGTCGTTGGCTTCCAGTGGTCCCTGCGCGTCCGGAGAAAGGTGATCCCGAGTCCCTCGATCGCGATCGGCGAGGGGGCCTCGCCACGGAACGCCCACAGCTTCCCCGACCCCTTCTCCCAGAAGGTGTAACCTTCGAAGACCTCCACAGGGACGCCGTAGCGGTCGGTCCACCACGCCACCACCTCCTCGCGGGTCGGCCGGCCGGTCACCGATCGATCCTCCAGGCTCGCCGGCAGGCGATCGAATCGGGACCCGTTGTTTTCCCGCTCGACGCCGCTACTGCTCTCCGGCCCCGATTCCGATCCCGGATTCGATTCCGATCCTGACTCTGACTCCGGCGCTCGGGATTCCGGCCCGTTCTCGTCGGTCATTCGCCGACCTCCAGTCTCGCACAAAAGAAACCGCCGGTGTCGTTCCGATGCGGGTAGACACGCTTTGCCTTCCGAACCGAAGGGTCGAACGCCTCGCCGTGCCACTCGGCAATGCCGGGATCGTGATCGAGGGCGAGGTCGAACTCGACGAGTCGACAGTCCTCGCGTTCGAGAACATCGTCGAGCACGGCTTCGTTCTCCTCCGGGGCGAACGTACACGTCGAGTAGACGACGACGCCGCCTGGGCGGGTGGCTTGTACGGCGCGTTCGAGGATTTTTCGCTGGAGCGTCGAGACGGTTTCTATGTAGCCCTCCGACCAGTCGTCGAGCGCGTCGGGATTCTTCCTGATCGTCCCCTCACACGAACACGGCGCGTCGACGAGCGCCCGATCGAACGCGTCGAAATCGAAGGGTTTCATCGAGTAGTTGCGGGCGTCGCGGTTCGTGACCGCCGCCGAGGTCACTCCGAGGCGTTCGAAGTTGAACCTGAGCGCCGATAATCGCCCGAGACTCCGGTCGTTCGCGACGAGCGTACAGGAATCGTCCGCGAGCGCCGCGAGGTGACTCCCTTTCCCCCCAGGAGCCGCACAGGCGGCAAACACTCGTTCGCCCGGTCGGGGATCGAGTACCGGTGCCGAGATCGCCGACACTTCCTCCTGGCCGTGCCACCAGCCGTGTACCGACCCCCAGGTTGCACCCGGCCTGTCGGTGTCCAGTCGCAGGAGGCCGGGTTGCCACGCAGGCTCCTCGTAAGCGATTCCCGCCTCGTCGAGCGCCGCGCACGCACGGTCGGGGTCGGTTTTGATACTGTTCACCCGGACGACGGTGGGGAGCGGGCGCTCGCAGGCGGCGAGAAACGCCTCGAAGTCGTCGATGAGCGGTTTGTACCGCTCGAATTCGTCCATACCCACCGTGATCCGTCGAGACGGGAGTCGATTACGAACCGTCCGCGCTGCCCGTCGGTTCCGTGTGTGCTGTCCGGTCGCTCCAGAGCGTTCGTGATATCGGCTCGAACGCTGACCCGAGGCGAGCACACGGCGTTTTGGTCGAACGACGCGGGTCCGATCGGTTCGGCACTGCCCTCGCCCACGTGCCCCCGAAAACTAAGCCCTCCGGACGCGTTTTCGGTGTCATGGCACACATCGACGTTACGGACAACGAACTCGAACTCGATAGCCCGACGCTCGTCGAGGGCTTACCCGGCGCAGGGTTGGTGGGCAAGATCGCCGCCGACCACCTCGTTTCCGAACTCGACATGACCTACTACGCTGCCGTCTACTGCGACGGGCTCCCGCCGGTCGCGGTCTACCGCGGCGAGGACTCGACGCTTCGGCCCCCGGTCCGAGTGTACGCCGCAGCAGAGGAGGACCTGCTCGTGCTCCAGAGCGACGTGCCCGTCTCGCCGTCGTCCGCGCCCGACTTCGCGAACTGTCTAACCGACTGGCTCGCGGACAACGACGCCTTTCCGACGTATCTCAGCGGTCTCGGCGACCAGAAAGAGGGCACGCCGGAGGTCTACGGCGTCTACACCGGCGCGGGGGAAGCCCGCCTGGACGACGCTGGCATCGTCCCGCCCGCCGACGGCGGGGTCGTCAGTGGCCCGACCGGCGCGCTCATGTACCGTGCCGAGCGCGTCGGTCTCGATAGCGTCGGTTTGGTCGTCGAGTGCGACGAGGGGTTCCCCGACCCCGAGGCCGCCCGCGCGCTCGTCGACGCCGGCATCGAGCCGCTGACCGGCATCGGCGTCGACACCGAGAGCCTGGTCAATCAAGCCGAAGACATCCGCGAGGCGAGAGAACGCCTCGCCCAACGGATGCAACAGGCCGGCGACGAGAGTTCCGAAGCCCAGCCACTACGGATGTTCCAATGAACTTTTTTCGGCTCGGGTTACGCTCGCTCTCTCCGGTCGCTCGTCCACCGCTCGTCTGCTCACGGGCCGGAGGCCCGTTCGCATGGTCCGCAGGACTCTCCGAGTCCCGCGCTTACCGCAAAAACCTTCAGTAGAAAGGCCGCTCACTCACCGCCTTGGTCGCAGCAAAGTGGTTCGGAAGATCAAAGCTCTTCTGTTATCACGAAAGGCGCTCCGCGCCTTTCAAACGACTGCTCCCTGCTCTCGTTCACTTCGTTCACGAGAACTTCGGCGGTTCGTTCACGGGGAATCGCTCGCTCACTGACGTTCGCTCGCGGATGCGATGTAGTGGGCTCGCGATGATTCGGACGCTTTCGTCGCGCTCGTCGACCGTGAGCCGAAAGCGCGCCCGGAGGTCCTCGCGGACCCCCGCTGCGACCCGCGGCGGGAGGACGATCTGCGTACTGTCGCGAAACGTCGCCGGGTCGGACGCCACACTCTGCTTTCATTTCGCTGTCGTATGTGCGTATCGAAACGCCACGTCTCTCCGCATATCGCTTTAGTACCGCTGCGAGCGACGCGCCCGCTGCGATTGAACACCTTTTTTCGCGCCCGTAGCCCAGTCGGAGGTGATGGGCCTCGAAGACGAGATCGAGGCGATCGAAACCGAGATCGCCGAGACGCCGTACAACAAATCCACCGAGGCACACATCGGCCGGCTCAAAGCTAAACTCGCGGAAAAGAAAGAGAAACTGGAAACCCAATCGTCGGCCGGCAGCGGTCAGGGCTACGCCGTCGAGAAGACCGGCGACGCCACCGTAGCCCTCGTCGGCGAGCCGAGCGCCGGCAAGTCCACCCTGCTCAATGCCCTGACGAACGCCGACAGCGAGGTCGGCGACTACGAGTTCACCACGCTGGACGTCAAGCCCGGCATGCTCCAGTATAGGGGTGCGAACATCCAACTACTCGACGTCCCCGGCCTCATCGCCGGCGCGGCAGCGGGCCGGGGTCGCGGCCGGGAAGTCCTCTCGGTGGTCCGGACCGCCGATCTCGTGTTGTTCGTGCTCTCGGCGTTCGAGATCGAGGCCTACGAGCAACTGCGCGCGGACCTCTATGACAACGATATCCGCCTCGACGGCTCGCGACCGAACGTGACGATCGCCGAAACCGGCCGCGGCGGGGTCTCCATTACCACGAGCACTGATCTCGACGTCGACGAGGAAACCGTCGAGGAAGTGCTCCGGGCGTACGGCTACGTCAACGCCGACGTCACGATCCGCGAACCGTTAGACGTAGACCGCCTGATCGACGGCGTAATGAGTAATCGAGTGTATCTCCCCTCGATCGTCGCGGTGAATAAAGCCGACCTCATCGACCGCGAGTACCTGAACACTGTGCACGAGAACCTCCGGGCGGCCGGTGTCGATCCCGAGGAGGCCGTCGTGATCAGCGCCGAACAGCAGCGCGGGCTCGATTCGCTCAGGGAACGGATCTGGGAGTCGCTCGAACTCATCCGGATCTACATGGAAAAACCCGGCCGCGGCGTCGATTACGAAGAACCCCTCGTGCTCCGCGCGGGCGAGACGATCGGGGACGCCTGCGAGAAATTAGGAGGGCGATTCCGCGAGCGCTTCCAGTTCGCCCGGGTGCGCGGCCCGTCGGCGAAACACGACGGCCAGCAGATCGGCAAGGACCACGAACTCGCTGACGAGGACGTCCTGCGGATCGTCACGCGCCGATAATTCGGTCGTCTCGGTAGTCTCGACAGTCTCGGTAACCCCGATAGCCATCCACACCCGCTCGTCCCCGCACTCATGGCCTACGCGACCCCACGGAAACGACTGCTCGCCGTTTTCGCTCTTCTGGCGGTGCCCTGGACGGTGCTGTCACTCGGCGGCGAGTACACGCTCGTCTTCGGGTTCGGACTGTTCAACACGAACCCACCACAACTGGTAACGCTTTTCGGCTACTTGTTTCGCTTCACCGCCGGCCCGGAGACGTTGCCGGAGTACCTGCTCGCGTGGCCGACGAGCCTGCTGCTCTACGGCGGCGCGCTCGCGAGCGCTCTGGGGGGTGTTCTTGGCTACGAGGACCGCCGGGTGACCGCCGGCTTACTGGTGTTCGCCGGCCTCGCGCAGGTCTCGGTCGCGCTGGGACTCTCACGGGCGATCGGCCGGCTCGCGATCCCGCTCGGAACGGGCTGTCTGTGGCTCGTCGCGTGGTGGTTTTACTGGCCCGACCTCTGGGAGACGCTCCCTGCATCGGAATGAGACGAACGACCGTCTCCCTCCTCTACCCTCCCGATCGTCGTCACGCCGTCCCCGCACGCTACCGGGCGGCGCGGTCGCTCCCGTTTTCGGCGTTGCTCCCTACCGGTGTTGCTGGCCGATCGCGCTTCAGTCGACCGGGGCAGTGTTAACTTACGCAATTGCCTACTAAACAACCATTGTGGGTTGGAACTGGAAGGGGGCCGACCTCGCGCTCGGCGACGACGGGCGACGCAAGCACCAAAGGAGCGAACGAACGAAGTGAGTAAGCGACGAGGAGCGTGGTTCGAGAGAGCTTCGCTCTCTCGTCATCTGCTCGCGGGCGAAGCCCGCTCGCAGAAGCCGACCGCCCGGGGGCCTTCGGAACGGTTCTATCGGTCCTTGCCGCCGAACGTCCCTACGCTGAACACCACTGCTGGAGTCCCCGGCTTTGTTTAGAAAGTCCTTTTTCCAGGCGATTTTTTAAACATAGAAACGAATGTCCTTTGCTACCGCCGCTGAGACGTACTCTGAGTGTTCCGGACGACCAGCTTTCTAAACAGAAGCGACTTTTTCCAACAATGCCGGAGTCCCCGATAGTGTTTAATATCTCTCTCACATAGCTCCTGGCGTAATGTCGGAAGTCTGCTCGACGTGCGGACTGCCCCAGGAACTCTGCGTCTGCGAAGACGTCGCCAGAGAGTCCCAGCAGATCAACATCCGCATCGACGAGCGCCGATACGGCAAAGAGGTAACGGTCGTCGAAGGGTTCGACCCGCGGGACGTCGATATGAGTAGCCTCTCATCGGACCTCAAATCGAAGTTCGCGTGTGGGGGGACGGTAGAAGACGACTCGATCGAGCTCCAGGGTAACCACCGGGGGCGGATCGAGGACTTCCTCAGAGAGAAAGGCTACAACGTGGCCTAACCGCGACCGCTCGTTACCCCGAACCGACGCACGTATCCACGGCACTATTGTACCGTGGGCCGATCGTCTCGACTCCAAGCCACCGCTTCAGCCGGTCGTTCGAATCCCGGTCGGCCACAGCGGCACTCGCGTGAGAACCGCCCGCGTAGCGTAGGGCAGCGCCTATTCTACGGTACTACGGCACTGCAGCACTTATTCGACATTGAGGCCATGGCCTACCACTCCTTGCACTCACCACAGACCATCGCCCCGCCATCGCGCCATCGCCGGTCGGTCGGTTCGCCACAGGCCTTACAGGTCGTGTCCGACGGCGACCAGCCGTACGTCGTCACCGTCGGCGCGACGTCATCGATACTAACATCGAGAACGGCATCGTCGCCGTCGGAACTGTCGCCATCGCCGGAGCTATCGGCGTTCCCGGCATCCGCCCCGCCGTCGTCGGCGTCCGGTTCGTCGTCCCGCGCGGTCCCGTTCTCGCCCTTGGCTTCGCTCGTGGCCTCGCTCTCGTCCTCGTCGTTCGTCGTCAAAAAGTCTCCGAGCGAGGCGTCCTCTCCCATATCGGATGCTCGCCCGCGACGCGTTTAGCCGTGTGGGTCGTTGTGGGTCGAATCGAAACGAAGCGGACCGGGATTCGGGCGACGAGGGACACGTCCAAGTATCGTCGGCGGCTATATCGGGTATGGATATCGTCGTCGCCGCACAGATCGACATGCTCTTTCGGTTCGTCACGGTCTTCGGCGAGATCGCCACGGCCGATCCGATATCCGCCGTGTTGTTGCTGTTCGGGGCCGTGATCACGGTCCTTTCGAGTGCCTTCTTCGGTCTTCTAGTCGCCGGGGCGGCGCTCGACGCGTTCGGTGGCGGGTTCAGCGGACTCGGTCGGTCACCGCCCCCAGGAGCGAAATAGCCTCGCTCTTCTCCGGGCCGAGCGGCGAGCCACACACCACGCTATCGACGTGTTCGAGCACCTCCTCTAGTTTCCCTTCGACCGCCTCGGGCGTGCCGGCGATCGAAAACGCCTCGATCATCTCGGGGGTCACGGCCTCGAACGCCTCGGAGAAGTTCCCCGATTCGAGCGCCGCGCCGATCTCGCCCGCGGCCTCGGCGCTCACGTCGTGGCGGTCGAGCACCGGCGCTGGGGCCCCGCCGGCGATGAAGGCTACGGGCGGGCGCGCGGCCTCGCATGCCTCGGCCCCGTCTTCGGCGACGCTCACACTCGCGAAGGCCGCCGCATCGAACTCGCCGTACTCGGCGGGCCGATCCTCGATCCCTTCGGCGATGCGCGCGGCCGACCATTCGAGGTCCGTGGGATGAGAGGCGTTTACGAGCGCGCCGTTCGCGTGTTTGCCGCTCATCCGGAGCATGTGGGGGCCCTGCGCGCCGACGTAGACCGGGATCGATCCTCCTCTGTCCGCTTCGTCCACCTCGTCCGTCCCGCTCGCCCCGCCCGACTCGCCCGCCCTGCCCGCCCCGACATCGTAGTTGAGCGCGGCCTCTCGGACATCGAAGGTCCCGTCGTGGGTCACGGTCTCGCCGGCCCACAACTCGCGCGCGACGCGAAAGCTCTCCAGTACGCGCCGAAGCGGCCGGTCATGCTCGATTCCGAGCGCCGAAAGCGTCGCCCGATCGCCCGCGCCGATTCCCAGTAGCGCCCGGCCGTCACTCGCCTCGTCCAGCGTGGCGACCGCCGAGGCGAGTTTCACCGGGTGGGTGTCGTAGGGGTTCGCCGCTGCCGGACCGAGGTGCACCTCCGAGGTAGCGCGTGCGACCGCTCCGAGCGCGAGGAAGGGGTCGCGATTGTTGTAATGGCTGCTCGCGAGCACCGCGTCGAAACCGGCCGCTTCGGCACGCGCGGCGTGGTCCGCTACCGCCGCGATCGGCTCATCGGGCGTGAGTTCGATCCCGATCACAACGACCACCCCCGGAGCGCCTGACGGACGTAATCGGTCTCGACCGCCCGGAAGACCGCCTCGCTACCCGCGAGGTCGCCGAACTCGAAGTCGTGCACGATCACGGCTGGCGTTCCGTTTTTCCCCTCGCCCATTAGCAGGTTCGCCGCCCCGGCGAGTTCGTCGACGACGCACTGGACGGTGACGCCGAGTTCGCGGCCGTCGCGGTCGCGCTCGCCACGCCAGTCCCGACTCGCCGCCATCCCCGCCCAGCCGATCGCGACGCCGCGTTGGCCGTGGCGAAAGGGCCGCCCGGAGGTGTCGGTGACGATCACCGGCGGTTTCCCGGGGAGCGCCGCTCGGATGCGGGCGGCGCTTTCGGCGGGCTGTTTCGGGAGGCGCAGGAGATCCTTCGCAGGTATGTTCGACCGGTCGATGCCGGCGTTGACCGTAACGTGACCGAAACGGGTCTCGGTGAGCAAAAACGGTGCTTCGATGAGCACTTCGGTGCTTTCCTCCAAGACCGCCTGGGCGAAGCGGGGGTCCTTCTCGTCGCCGGTTTCTTCCTCTAAGCGCGCGGCGATCTCGGTCGCGCGCGGGCCCGCCGGGAAGTCCGTGAGGTCAGCTTCCCTGCCTTCGGTTTTCGAGACGATCGTGCTCGCGACACACACTATGTCGTCGGCCCCGATCGCGGGGCCGGTCCGATCGGCCCAGTCGGCGCGGTCAACGAGGAGACCGGCGAGGTCGTCGCCGGCCTCGATTTCGCCGATCCCCTCGACTGCGAGTAGTTCCATACCCGATCCAGCCGACCGCCCGGTTTCTGGGTTTCGTCACGCGTGCCGTCCGCCGGGTACCGTGGTGCTCGGCGAAGGACTTACCCATCGAATCGACGTACCAAGTCGTGCGTACCTCAGTCCCCGCCCGAGCACGCCTACCAGGGCGCGATGACAGCGCGGAGAACCCGGGTACGCAACAGGAAGCTCCGTCCGCCACAAAGGGACGGACGCCCGACACGAGGGTTTCCCGGCCGACGCGCCACGCTGGCAGGGATGAGGCCGGTCGTTAGTGTCTCGGGCGACACCTACATCCGGAAGCCACGCGTCCTGTACACATCGAATGGACAGACATCGTTTCGTCGTCCTGTCGCTGCTCGCCTTCGGGCTGATACTGGCGAGCTTCGTGATCCTCGGCGTGAGCCGGATCGTCCTTTCCTATCGAACGGCCCAACTGCTCGCCGCGCCGACGACCCTCACGGCTTTTTGTCTCGTCTGGTACCTGTTCGTTCGCGGTTTCCTGTCCACGCTCGGCGTCAGCCCGATCGAAACCGATTAACTGTCGGTAGGCGAAACGACGGTCGAGAACGTATCGAAGGGGTCGGCTTTTGTTCGCGGGCACGAAACCGAACGGTATGGAAGTCAGAGCCGTCGCGGACCTCTCGCCGGCCGAGCGACAGGCCCTCTTCTCGCGCGACGCCGGGATCGACGCCGTACGCGAGGACGTCGAGGAAATCGCCTCGCGGGTGCGCGAGGAAGGCGACGCCGCCCTCCGGGAGTACGCCCGGGAATTAGACGGCGTGGAGGTCGGCGCTATCGAGATTACCGACGACGCAGAACGCGCCGTCGAGACGATCGACGACGACCTCCGGGGGG
The DNA here is from genome assembly GCA_003022925.1 of Halobacteriales archaeon QS_8_65_32. Classification (GTDB taxonomy): domain Archaea; phylum Halobacteriota; class Halobacteria; order Halobacteriales; family Halococcaceae; genus PXQR01. The sequence goes on from PXRY01000065.1 coordinate 26,719, forward strand.
CGATCGAGACCGCGATCGGCAATGTCAAACAGTTCCACGAGCGCCAGCTACCCGACGACTGGCGCGCCGAGTTCGGCAGGCGGGAACTCGGCCGCCGGTTTCGGCCGCTTTCCCGGGTCGGCGCGTACGTCCCCGGCGGCGAGGCGGCCTACCCATCGAGCGCGGTCATGACGGTCGTGCCCGCGACGGTAGCCGGCGTCGAACGGGTGGTCGTGACAACGCCGCCCGGCGATCCCCCGAACCCGGCGACGCTCGCGGCGATCAGCCTCGCCGGCGCGGATGCGGTCTATGTAGCCGGCGGCGCGCAGGCAGTCGCCGCGCTCGCTTACGGCACCGAGACGGTCTCACCGGTCGAGAAGATCGTCGGCCCCGGCAACCGGTGGGTCACCGCGGCGAAAGCCGCAGTCAGGGACGACGTCGCGATCGACTTCCTGGCCGGGCCCTCCGAGGTCTGTGTGCTCTGTGACGAAAGCGCCGATCCCCGTTTCGTCGCGGCCGACCTGCTCGCCCAGGCCGAACACGACCCTCGTGCGTCGGTCGTCGCCGTGACCGACGACGTCGATCTCGCCGACGAGGTGGTAACCGAAATCGAGCGGACGGTCGGCGAGCGCGGGCGAACCGAGACGATCGAAAGCGCCCTTTCGAACGACGCGAGCGGCGTCTTTCGCACGCGATCGATGAGCGAGGCTGTCGCCTTCTGCGAGGAGTACGCCGCCGAGCACCTCTCGATCCAGGCCGCCCAGGACGAAGCCCTCCTCGAACGGATCAGCAACGCGGGAAGCGTCTTCTTGGGTCCATGTACTCCCGTCGCGGCGGGCGATTACGCGAGCGGGACCAACCACGTCCTCCCCACCGGCGGCGGCGCGCGGGTGACCGGCGGCCTCTCGGTCGATTCCTTTCTCCGGGCGACGACGGTCCAGCGCCTCTCCGCCGACGCGCTCGCCGACCTCGGCGGGACGATCGACACGCTCGCCCGGGCCGAAGGATTAGAGGCCCACGCCGAGAGCGTCGCCGTCCGCCTGCGTGAGTACGCCGAAACGGAGACCGAAACGACGGCGAGCGACGACGAGGGTGAACGCTTCCGTGAGTGACCGTTCGGGGGTCGCGTCGACTCTCCCGATCGGCTGTACGACCGGTGTTCGGAGGCGCTGATGCCGAACACGTTCGACGAAGCCTGTCGCGTGGTACTCCGCGATCCCGACGGTTCTCACTCGCTGTACACGACGCTCGCACCGCTTTTCGACCGAATGATGGCCGGCGATAGCGAACACTACGAGGCTCAGTACGACCGACTCCGCAAGTACGCACTCGGTGCCCGATGGTACTCGAATTCGGCTGTGGGACCGGCCGCCTACTCGCACTACTCGAAGCGAACGGCGCGTTCGATCGGCTCGTCGGCGTCGACGTCCACGCCGAGGTGTTGGAATTCGCCGCCGATCGAGTCGCCCGCGCCGAACTGGTTCGGGCCGACGCGACCGACTGTTCGGTCGGTACCTCCTTCGATGCGGTGTGTGCGTTCGAGTACGTCGCCGCCCACATGCGGACCGACGCCGAACTCCGAGCGTTTCTCGATACGGCGTACGCCCACTGCCGGCCGGGCGGCGTGTTCGTCTTCGACGCCGTGAGTAAGCCGGGTGCCGTGCGCGAGGAGTCGATCGGTGTCTACCGCTCGCCGGGCTACCGGCTTGAACGCGCGGTCGACGTGATTCCGGTTCCCAACGGTTCGGTGTTCGATCTCCGCGTCGACTACCGGGCAACCAACCGGGAGACGGGCGAACAGGCCGTTGTGAGCGAGCGGACTGCGATCCGGACGATCGGCGTCGACGACCTCCGCAAGCGCCTCGCGGCCGCCGGGTTCGCTGACGTCGACATCGGTCCGACCGCGGGCGAGGCGGGCGCGATCGTCGCGGTCGCCCACCGTCCCGAACCGAACAGGTATAAACCAGTGTAAGCCACGGTCCACGGAAGTCCTTCGCTCCCGCCGGCAAGTGGTGGTATGAACGTTCGGACCATCGATCATGTGAACCTGCGTATCCCAACTAGCGGTATCGAGAACGCGGTCGCGTTCTACGGCGACCGACTGGACTTCGGGATCGAGCGCCTCGATGCGTATCGTGACGGCAACGGGTCCTTTTTCAACGTCCGACTCGCGCCGGCACACGTTATCCACCTCTGGCCGACCGGGGCCTTCGAGTCTCCGACCGGCACTAACTACAACCACGTCGCGGTGGTAGTCGATAGTGACATCGTGTCGATCAAAGAGGCTCTCGCCGCAGCCAGCGCTCCGGTCGCGAACGAATCGCAAGCGCCGCTCGGAACGACCGGCCGAGCGCCGGCGGTGTACGTCGACGATCCGTTCGGCTATCGCGTCGAACTGAAGGCCGCCGTCGAGTACGGAACCGAGGCATCGGAACCGCCGCGAGACGCGCTACTCCGTCCGAACGCGTCTCGTTCGACCTCGACACGAATCGAGTCGAGAGTCCATCGAGTAGTCCGCTTGCCCATGGCCGAGTGACTCTTGCCGACACCGGACGGTAGAGCCGCTGGGCGCCCAGCGGATTCGTCCGAACAGAGCGTATCCCGACTTGACCCGACTCGGCCCTACTCGTTTCGGACAGTACGAAGCGTTCCGAACACGGTGTGACCCTCGCTTGCTCACCGTCGTTAGCAGCCGAACGGTCGGTAACGAGGCGTTTAGAGAGACGATTCGTTCGTCCACCTCTGCTGTGCTCGCCGACTATGCCGTTTCGGCGACAAAGGCCGTGACGATCCGACTTTCGGCCCGATGACGGAGGCGACTCATCGCCGAGACGTTGATATCGAACTCCCCTGCTAATTCGGTGAGCGTACAGTTTCGGGGCGTGTCGTAGAACCCACGCTCGACGGCCTCGGTAACGAACTCCCACTGGCGGTCGGTGAGCAGTTCGCTCGAATCGTGCGCTTGCGTCACCGACGCGACCCGGTACGGCAGGTCGGCCGCCGCTAGTTCCTCGGTGTACGCCGACAGTCGCTCGTGCGAGGCCGTTACCTCCGCGACGTACCACCCGTCACGAAGGGAGACGGGCTGCTGCGGGACGATTCCAGCTGCGACGAGTGCGTTGTACGTCTCCGATACCGGGATGACGAATCGGATCAGTATCCGCTCGCTGTCGGCGTGGATCACCTCGAACGAACGCACCTCGGGTGCGTTCTCGAAGCACTGAACCACGTCGTCCCCGTCCGGCGTCGTGACTTCGACGACGTCGAGCAGGCCGGTGTCCACGGGCAGGGCCGCCAGTACCCTGAATTCGGCGTCCGGGAATTCCGTCGACGCGTCCGCTAGCCGATCGTCTACCGGTGCACCGTCGACCCGAAGCCGGACACGAGGCATGATCGTTCTCCGATCGATTGTCAAGGTACTCAAACACGGGACGAGCTTCACGGGTTAGCTCAGGCTATTGGGCTGATTATTACCCAGCGTGATCGCAAGGAATCAGCGATACGGGATTCGTACCGACGCACACGAACGCGAACACGACTGCTCGTCGGTGGGAGTAGCATGAACCGTCGATCCATCCGCAGCGGCATCGACTCCGAGGAGCGCTATGGTTACAGCCGCGCCGTTCGGATCGGCGACGTCATTGCCGTGGCCGGAACGCCGGCGTCCGGCGAGGACGCTGGCGAGCAAGCCACCACGGCCTTCAGGAAGTCCCTCGACGCGCTCGCGGAGTTCAGTGGCGGGCCCGAGGACGTCACCCGCACGCGGATGTTCATGACCGACATCGACCGGGACGCCAACGCTGTGGGCCGAGCACACCGCGAGGCGTTCGAGGGGTACCCGCCGGCCGCGACGATGGTCGAAGTTTCGAAGCTCATCGGCCCCGACCTCCTCGTCGAAGTCGAGATCGATGCTGTCGTCGAAAAGGGCGCGGCAAGCGCGGAGGGACGGAATTAGATGTCCGAAGCGGAAAATACTATATCTCGAAGCGTTGTCTCGGACCTTTCGTCCCGTCGTCCGTGGGCGGTTCCGCTTGCCGCCCTTCTCGCCACGGGTATCTTTCTCGGCGTCTCGACCAATCTCGCCAAACTCGCCGGCGAGGCCGGGCTCAACCCGCTGGCCTTTCTCGCCTGGTCGGTTCTCGGAGCCACGATCGTCCTCGTCACTGTCGGTGTCGCCCGCGATCGGCTTCCCTCGATCAACGCCCGCACGATCGAGTATTTTCTGACCGCCGGCCTCGTGAGCCTCGCTGCGCCGAACCTCCTGTCGTTCGCTGCCGTGCCCCGGATCGGAGCCGGATTCGTCGCGCTCTCGATTGCCTTTCCGCCGCTGTTCACGTATCTCGGTGCGCTCGCCCTCGGCATGGGACGGTTTCAAGCGACTCGTGCGCTCGGCATCGCACTTGCACTCAGTGGTGCCCTCGTGCTCGCCGTCCGGCAGCTCGCAGAACCCGATATCGAGGCGTTCTGGGTCGCTGTGACGCTCGCCGCCCTCATACTCCTCGCGATCGGCAACATTTACCGGACGGCTCGCTGGCCGGAAGGAGCCGGCTCGGACGAACTCGCGCCGGGGATGCTCGCTGCCTCGGCGCTCGTGTTACTCGCCGTTGGGGCGATCACGGGAACTTTCGCGGACGGGGCGACCCGGCTCTCGCTCGCCGTCCCCACGGACAGCGCCGCGCCGGCACTCCTGATCCTCGCCCAGACGGCGACGTTCTCGTGTATGTATCTGCTGTACTTCGTACTCCAGAAACACGGCGGGCCGGCCTGCTTCAGCCTCTTGGGCTCGGTCGCCGCCGTCGTCGGCGTCCCGATCGCCGTCTTCGTTCTCGGGGGAAAAAGCCCCGCCGAGGGGCCTCGCCGTCGGCGGCGCGCTCATCGCGCTCGGCGTCGGCCTGCTCAGGTTCGGCGGCTCGGGAAGAAGCGGATACGCCCGAAGCGTCGGCGAATACGGAGTGAGTTCCGTTATCCGTCCTGAAGAACGCGGTCGCCGACAGCTCTCGTCGCTTCGAGCCGGAATACCGACACGCCGAAACGACCGATAGCGACGCGGACCGGGATTGGGCCCCGAGTCGCCCGGCGTCAGCGTTAACAGCCTCGGCGCGAATAGTCGGAATATGAGCACCGAGACCGCCGCCGAATCGATCCCGAGAATCGAAGTCACCGAGACCGCCGCCGAGGAGGCGACCGGGCTGCTCCGCGGCGAGGAGTACGACACTGATATCGCCGGGCTTCGCCTGTTCGTCCAGCAGGGCGGCTGTGCGGGGCTTTCCTACGGCATGCGCTTCGACAGCGAACCCGAGGACGACGATCAGATCTACGAACATCACGGACTCCGAGTGTTCGTCGATCCCGCGAGCCTCAGGTACATCAAAAACAGCCGCGTCGACTACGAGGGCGGCCTCCAGGGCGCGGGTTTCCACGTCGAGAACCCGAACGTGGTGTCGGAATGCGGCTGTGGCGAGAGCTTCCGGACGTAGCTCGGCCGACTTTCACCTGTTTTCCCCCTCCCCCCGTCCGTTCTCACACTCGCTTTTGGCGGCCCTCTCGATTTCGACTCCGATTCTAGCGGTGAACGTCCCGATCGGTCCACACGTCTGCTACGCCGCTAACTCCGTTCTTCGGGAACGAAATCCATCGTTCCGAGCGTTTCCCGTCGAGGTGATAGGCTAACCGGACACCGATCACGATCATGACCATCGCTGTCGTATCCATCGGAGCATGCATGCGGGTTCCTTATGCGATCCGTTGGCCTCCATTGAGGCATGGAGTTACGTGACGCCGACGGGAACGACACTGAACGGATCGGCGAACTCGCGCGCAGCGCGATGACGGCGGCGTACGCGCTCAGTCCCCAGCAGCTCGATACAATCGTCGCCGAACGCTTCGAGACCGACGCGCTCGAAGACACGCTCGGCCAGGCGGACTCGTTCGTCCTCGTTGCAACGAACGGTGAAAGCGATGACGGGGATGACGAGGGCGACGAGAGCGAAGTCATCGAGGACGAGACCGTCGTCGGGTTCGTTGAGGGACGGGTCGAAGACGATCGGGGCGAACTGCGCTGGCTGTTCGTCGATCCCGAACACCGCGGTCGAGGAGTAGGGACTGAACTGTTCGAGACCGGGAGCGAGCGGCTCCACGAGAACGGCGCGGGGCACGTCACGGCGAGCGCGCTCGAAGCGAACACCGAAGGCGGGACCTTCTTCAAGCGACTCGGGCTCGAAGCGATCGACGAGCGAGAGGCGGAGATCGGCACGGAGTCGTTCGTCGAGTACGTCTACGCCGATCCCGACGCGGTCGACGAATCGACGACGACCGAGGACGAAGAATCGACACGGGTAGACGACGTCGCGGTCACCGACGCGGACCTCCCGGGAACCGAGGAGCGAGACGGCCGCACGGTCGCGGAAACCGACGACGGCACCGAGGTGTACCTCGACCGCGAGACGATAGAATCGGGCGTCAAGGGCCCGTTCGTCGCCGCCTACACCGACGCGGAACGCACGGAGCGCTACGGCTATCTCTGTAGCAACTGCGGGTCGCTCGATACGGTCGTCGGCGAGGCCGAACGGATCGAGTGTGCCGACTGTGCGAACACCCACGCCGAGCGGTCGGCTGAAGCCTACGACGACTCGTACCTGTAGGTCCCATCGTTCGGACACCGAAGACGGTCCAGCGGCCGGTGAATGCAACGAGCGGCGTACCCGGTCGACGAGCGGTCGTTCTCGGGGCAGTAGGCCTCGACCGACGGGGTCGGTCAGCGGTCGAAAACGGACCGACGGTTCCTCGACCGAGGTCAGTCGAGTTGGAAGGCGACCTGAACGGTCGCCTGGTACTCACGGTCGTCGACGTTCGCGAGTTCGACGCCCTGGCTCTCGACTTCGATCCAGTGGACGTTCTCCAGGGTGTCTTCCGCGCGGGCGATCGCGTCGTCGACCGCTTCGTCGAACCCCTCCGTGCTCGATCCGATAAGCGTGATCTTCTTGTATACCATCGCACCGCCCCGTTCGACCGGCGACCGGTTAAACGCCCGCCTTTCGATCGGCTTCGCCGCTTCCGTGCCGGTTCCGTTGGCCGCCAGCGGATCGGCTATCGGTCGGCGGTCGGTCCGTCGTCCCCGCCGTCCCAAGCCATCGCCGGTCGGACGTCGTCGGTCGGGCGTCGTCGCCGTAGCTTTTCACCAGGGTCAGTCCTCCCGCGATCCGGAGCGTCCGGTCCGCGCTTCGAGGCGGTCCGCAAGCGCATCGACGATGCCGCTCGGCCGGGCCGTGTTCCAGACCGCAACGAGCATCGCCCTCCCCCCGAGGTCGAAGACCAGGTTCAACATCGTGTCTCCGAGATCGTACTGGGTCAGTGTCGCCCCGCCGAGAAGGGTTCCGAGAACCACGACGACGAACTCGATCACCTCCCAGAACACGCCGAAGGCGAGCACGAACAGCAGTACGAACGCGAAGGCGAATCGCGAAGGGAGGGAGACGTCCTCGCAGTAGACGTCTACTGCCCGGGCGCTCGCGTAGCCGACCGCGGCGACGATCGACGCCGACAGCGCGTGGGTGACGTGATCGTACCGCCACAGCGACTGGTATGGCGTGGTCGGACTGCCGGGAAGGTCACCGGTCCCGAAGGCGCGGAAGAACACCGCGGCGGTGATCCAGAGCACGAGCCCTGCGTCCATCGGCACGCCCAAGTCGCGTTCGAGCACTGGCAGACCTGAGTTACGGCGAGGGCGACGCCGGTGTTAACCACAACGCCCGTATTGCCCCGGTAGAGCCCGACGAAGAACGTCCCGACCAGGCCGACTTCGAGCAGCCACGTGACCTGGCGCCGGCGTCGGGCGTCGATCCCGAACCGATAGCGGAGGTTCGTTCCGGGGTCGCCGTCCTCTTGTCGCCCGGTTTCCGTCCGCGTGACCCGTCGCTGCCGCCGCGGCGGGGATCACAGCGGTCCTCGCCGTAATGCAGATCGTCGTCGCGATTGCACTATAGCTCGTCGACCCCATCTTCGTGCTGGCCGACCACCGCCGGCGGTTCTAATGAGGAACCATCGCGGTCGAAACTCCGGCTACTCGTCGGGGTACTTCGGTTCGCGCTTTTCCGCACGCTCTAAGGCCGTCTCGATCACGTCCCGGACGTCGCCGTGAAACTCGTCGCCGTGGCCCGCGTACATGTGTGAAACGCCCGCCGGCAGGCGATCGAGGATCGCCTCGATGGACTCGATAAGCTGCTCCCTTGACTGGCCAGCCATGTCAGTGCGGCCGAAACTGCCGTCGTCGAATGCGCCGTCGTCGTGCACTACTACGTCGCCGGTGAAGATCGTCGATTCGGAGACGAGCGAGACGTGGTCGTCGGCGTGGCCGGGCGTGTAGATCACCTCGAAGTCCTCCGCGCCGATCGCGACGCTGTCGCCGTTTGCGAGTTCGCCGGTCCGGCGGGCGTGTGGGCCGTAACAGTACAGTTCGGCGTCGAAGCGATCGAGTACCCGGTCGAGTTGGCCGACGTGATCGCCGTGCTGGTGGGTCAGAACCACCGCGTCGAGCGCGTCGGTGTGCTCGGAAACGACGTCCGTCACGCCGCTCATCGCGCCGGCGTCGACGAGCGTCGGGCGATCGCCGAGCGCGAGAAAGGCGTTGCAGGTGAACGTATCGGCCTCTGCGGTCACGTTGTGAACGTCCATACACTCGGTTGGCTGGCGAGCGGCTTAGTTCGTCCGGGTGCCCGTGCGATTGTCGCCTCGACCGACGACCGATCGAGCGGCCGGACTCTCCTGGCCGGTGAAACCGCCCGGCCGAGCGAGGACCCGGGCGGAGCGAGCGGGACGTATAGAGAGGGGGTGAGCACCGGAATGCGAACGGCTCTCATCGAACGAACCTTTTTTGACGACATCCTACGTACGGACGGACGATCATGGGCTTCGGTAGTTACGACGAATCCGAGCAAGAAGACCAGAACGTCGACTTCAACGAGGAAGATGGCGTCGAGACGACCGAAAACGACCACGAGGGCGAGGTGAACTTCGAGTTCACCGCGTCGAACGACGAGTTGCTCGACCGCCTCGAAGACATCAAAGAGGAGTAGTCGACCCGCCGAACCCTGCCGGCGACCCGAGCCGCCCGCCGGTCGTTCTATCGAGTACCGCGAGCTAACCGCTGTGGGCCGATCGCCACGAGCCGATCGCTGTGGGAGTGAAATCCGGAATACGCGCGCTCGGCGTCGCCGAGTCCTTTCGCGGACGCGAGGGCACGGCGAGTACCCTCTGCGGGGCCGTTCTGCGAGCGAGTCGGGCGACCGACGGGTTCACCTTCGGGTCATGTACCGTCGGCGGCACTGACGCGACCGAGGAAATCGCCACCCTCACCGCGCGACTCGACCGGGAAGACGTTCGGTACGTCCTCGTTTCGGGCCTCGCGCTCGCGTGGTATAACCTCGTTGACCTCCGGGTGATCGCCGAGGAACTCGACCGACCGTGTCTCTCGATCACCTTCGAGGGGAGCGACGGCGGACTCGAAGCCGGCCTGCGGGAGGCCTTCTCGGGGGCGGCCCTGGACGACCGACTCGAAACATATCGTCGCCAGCCGCCTCGGCGTGCAGTAGACGTCGGCGACGGGACCGTCTTCGTTCGCAGCGTCGGCCTACCGGACGAGGAAGCCGACGACGTAGTGCAGGCGTTCACCCCCGAAGGCGGGCGTCCCGAACCGCTGCGAGTCGCCCGGTTAGCCGCCCGGGCGGCCGATCGATGGCGTTCGGGCGAACAGTAGAGCGCTCACGGCTTCGAGCATGTCATGTTCGTCGGCTTGCTCGATAGACGATGGACTGGCGCTCAGTTACGGCTGTCGGCGGTGTTCGTTGAGTGATAAAGACGAACGAGATCGTTTCGGGTGGGACTGGGAGGGGCCCAGGCGCGTGGCGGCTCCGCCGTGGTTCGAGCGACGCCAGAGGCGTCGTTCGGTCAGTGCGGGACCGCCGGTCCCATTCGCGGTCCGAACGCTTCGCGTTCCGACGGCATTCACGAGAATGGAGTTCTCGTGAGTAAATGGGAACCCGGAGAGTTCCCATCACATCACGAGAGACCGAAGCTCTCTCGAACGACCAGATTACAGGAAGTCGGCGGAGCCGACCTCCCGCTCGGCGTTCTCGTGAACGAGCGCGGTCGTTCGAAACGGCGCAGCCGTTTCGTGATGTGGTAAAAACGCTCCGCGTTTTTGCTGCAAGCGGGAAATCTTCGATCCCGCAATGAGCGTGGGACCTTCGGTCCCGCAGACCATGCGAGCGGGCTTCGCCCGCGAGCAGATGACGAGAGAGCTTTGCTCTCTCGAACCAGGAGCGAGCGGGACGCGACGAAAAGGTGCGTGGTCAGGAATCGTTCGTTATCTTCGTGTGAGCACCGATGAGCGCGCCCGATAGATCGAGACCCTCGATGTGAGTCCCTTCGTCGACGATCGAGTCGCGAGCGGTACAGTCGTCGATCCGCGCGTCCGAGAAGACGATCGAGCCCGATAACTCCGAATCGGTGACGGTCGCCCCACTCATCACATGGACGTCCGCGCCGAGATCGGAGTCTTCGATCGCCGCGTCGTCGGCGACGACGGATTCGCCGTCGAGCGCCCACGAGACGGCTTCTAAGTAGCTCTCGGGCGAACCGATGTCGAACCAGACGTCCTCGAACGGGAAGGCGTACACCTCGTCGTGCTCGACGAGCCACCGGAGATACCAGCCGGGTTCGTCGGGGTTGTTCCCCGCCTGCAGGTACTCGCGAAACCGGATCGACTCGCGCGGGAACGCATAGCAGGCGATCGAGACGAGCGAACTCGGCGGGTCGTCGGGCTTTTCCTCTAAGGCGACGACTCGGTTGCCCTTCGTATCGATAACGCCGTAAGAAGACGCTTTCTCTCGCGAGCCGACATCGTAGGCGGCGAGGGTAGGCGACCCGTTATCCTCGAACGAATCGAGGAAGTCGGAGAGATCGAAGCCGATCAGGTTGTCCCCGGCGACGACGAACAGGTCGCCGTCGATTCCCTCGCGCTCGACGAGCTGGGCGAGCGCGCCGACGACGCCGAACTTCTCGTCCTCGCCCGTCGTATCCTCGACGCTGACGACCGGCTTCTCGTAGTCGCTGTCGGCTAAGAAGGTCTCGAAGTCGGCGGCGAAGCGCTCGTTCGTGCTCACGTAGACCTCTTCGACCCGGTCGTCGGCTTCCAAGGCCTCGAAAATACGATCGATGACGGCTCGCTCGCCGACCGGCAGGAACATCTTCGGCCGGTTTCTCGTGACCGGCCACAGACGTGTCGCGTACCCGCCGGCGAGCACCACGGCGTTCATATTGGCACCTCTATGCCGGTCAGTAAGTTCCTTTTCATTGTATGCCGCTCGAATCCGTCGGCGACGACGCCGACTCGGCGGTCGATGACGTCGTTCGATTCGCCGACCGCGCTGGGAACGGAAGGCGTCTGACCGGCCGGGTCACACCGATCGTATGTGTGAGGCGGAACGGACCACCCGACAGCGGATCGCCGACCGATTGCGCACGGAACCCGCTCAACCGGCCACGTTAGCCGGCGAATTCGAAATCACGACGACGGTCTGCTCGCGCGTCACCCATCTCTCGCGCTCGCTCGAAAGCAACGACGAACAGCTGCTCGTCGCGCCGCCGACCTGTCGGGACTGTGGGTTTTTGGCGTTCGACGACCTCGTGAATCAACCCTCACGCTGTCCCGACTGCAAGAGCGAGGCCGTAGAAGAACCGACGTTTGTCATCGAATAGCCAGCTCCATCGAACCCACCCGATTTATGCGGATGGATCACCCGATTCGACCTGTGAGCCCCGATATCGTAGACGTCGACACGGCCGATCGGATCGCCCAGACCTGTCGCACGGCGGTCGGCGATAGCCTCCGGTCGGTCACCTTCTTCACGCGGGACGACTTCGAGCAGTTGTACCTTCGCGAGGATTTAGACCAGGACGCTGACCTGACGACGTTCGTCGGCCACGAGTGGCGCGGGTTCAAGACCACCCAGGACGCCTACGTCGGCTCGGAACTCGGCGACTATCGGTACACGATCCGGGTGTTCGAGAACGGCTACCTCATCCGCGTCACGACCGACCGGCGCGGCGTGTTCGTTACGACCGACGGCCTCCAGATGCGCGACTTCGACGAGCTCTCGACCGCGATCCAGGACGTCCTCGGCGGCTAACCTCGGTTCTCACGCTCGGTATTGCAGCTAACACACCGCCGTCGATAGCGCGATGGAAGGTGATACAACCGGCAGGCGGACGCGTAACTCCGCGCGAACGAGTCGCCGAAGGCGACGAGTGAGCGTTTTTGGTGCAGATTTTTACTGAGCCCGCAGTGAGCGAGCGAGGACCTCAGTAAAAAGATGCGTGTGACGCCCCGCTAACGAAGTCCGTTCGCGATCCGTTCGGCGAGCGTCGCGGCGAGCAACCTCCTGACGGGCCCGTCGCCGACTGCGATCCCGTCGAGCGTAGCGATCGGCCGGAGGCCCTCGACTGCGCTCGCGAGAAAGGCCTCGTCGGCCTCGCGGACCGCGCTCGGCGGGTAGCGGCCCCGCTCGGTGGGAATACTCTCCTCGTCGGCCAACTTACACACCATCGGTCGAAGGACGCCGATCGGTTCGGCTCGGGGGACGTGAAGCGCCGTGTCGTCGACGAACAGGACGTCGCTCGCCGTTCCGCCGACGACGTATCCCTTCTCGTCGCGCAGTAGCGCCTCGTCCGCGCGGTACTGCTCGGTGGCCGCCCGCGCCAGTTCGAGCCGGGCACGGACCGCCGCCGCCCGTTCGGCGAGCGGATCGGGGTCGTTGGACCGCCGGATCGTGACCGTCTGAACGACGGCCGGACCGAGCGACGGGTCCCTATCGCCTCCGTTCGGGTCTGCCGGTTCGTCTCCTGGCGTCGTTTCGCTCTCGCTCTCGTTTCCACTTTCGCTCTCTTCCCCGGCGGCCGTTCCGTCGTCGCTCGAATCGGTAGCGGTGTCGCTGTCGGAACCCTCACCCCGGTTCACATCCCCTTCGTTTTCGTTCCTGCTCGTTCGGTGCCGACCGTCCCGCGGGGCCGGCGAGACGGCAATCATGATTGTCGGCGACGCGTCGATGGCGGGGGTAAGAGCCGGCCCGCCGCCGCGGGTGATCGACAGTCGGACGCGGGCATCCGAGAGGTCGTTCGCCGCGAGCGTCCGCTCGATCCGCTCGTCGAGATCGTCCGGCACCGGGATCGAGAGCCGTTCACACCGCTCTTCGATCCGTTCACTGTGGGCCCCCCACGCGAATATCGCGCCGCCGTACGCCCGCAGTCGCTCGGTGATCCCGTCGCCGTAGAGCAGTCCCCGATCGCCGACGCTCACCGACGCTTCCTCGGCCGGAACGAGGTCGCCGTCTACGTGATAGCGCATCGGCCGTGAGAAACGAGTGTCCGATGGTCGTCCGCCTGCGAGAAATGCCGCTTTCGGTTCGAGACGGCCGTCGGAGTCGGACATCGGTTCCGCGATTCGCTCGGTTGTGTCGTCGTCGGTTCGCCCACCATCGATCCGCTGACTGCTACGTTACTGTCGTCGCGCTTTCGCGCGTTCGGTCCAGCGTTCGAGGCGTTTCTCCGAGACGCCGCTTTCGGTCGCGAGCGCCTCGACATCGGCGTCGGCGAGGTCCGCGACCGACTCGACGCCGGCATCGGATAGCGTCGACGAGTACGAGGGGCCGATCCCCTTGAGCACGTCGACCGACTGCTCTTCGGTGTCGCCCGTCGCCGGGCTCCCGGTCGGGCCGGCGGCTTCTGCGGGTTCGGCCGCAGAGATCGACTCGTTGGCCGCGCTCTCTTCGGTTATCGATCCCGTCGACCCGCTCGCGTCCGCGCCGGCCGCGGCCGCTCCTTCCGACTCAGGGTCGGCCCCGACCGTGCCCGTCGCTCCGTTCTCGGCCGTCTCATCGGCGGTCGCCTTGCCATCAGCGTCGGCCTCGACTTCCGTCCCGGTTCCGGTTTCGGTTTCCGTCCTGTTAGCGTCGGTGTCGCCGGTGCTGGCGTCAATGTCGGCATCGGCACTGGCGTCGGTATCGGTATCGGTCGCTTCCGTGCCGACCGGGCCGGCGGCCTCGCCCGGCTCGGCGGCTCCCTCCGAGCCTTTCGCCTCGTCAGTCATCGATCCGGTCGACCCGCTCGCGTCGGTGCCGGTCGCGGCGCTCGCGTCGTGCCCGCTCGTCCGTTCGTCGCTCGTCGTCCCATCGGACACCTCGGCCTCCGCGGTCGCCTCCGTTCCTTCCGTCCCCCCCATCGCTCCTCGTGTCGAACGCTCGTCGGGTTCGCGCTCGACGCGCACGCCAACCCCCTCGCCGTCGCCCGAACGCGACCCTGACCCCGATCGCGAGCGCGACTCGTCCATGCCGAGCAACGACTTCAGTTTGTCCAGCAGTGCCATGTCCGGCCGTACAACTGCACTCTACTTAAAGCCGTGCCCGAAGCGCCGCGCCCATCGCCGCCGTGGGTGCCGGTTTCCCGGTCCAGAGTTCGAACGCCGCCGCGCCCTGGTGCAACAACATCGCCGCCCCGTCGACCGTTTCCGCGCCCGCGACGGCGGCGTCCCGCAGCAGCCGCGTTTCTATCGGCCGGTAGACCGCATCGAGCACCGCGAGGTCGGCGTGCAGCGCTTCGGCCGGGACCGGCGATTCGTCGGTTTCCATGCCGACGCTCGTTGCGTTCACCAACACGTCGGCGTCGGCGGCGAGCGCCGGCAGCGAATCGAGACCGTACCCACTCGCCTCGATCCCGTCCGGGAGAACGGTGGCCACCTCGCGGGCGGTTTCGGTTGTTCTGTTCGCGACGTCGACCGCCATCCCGGCGTCGGCGAGCGCAACGGCGATCGCCCGCCCGGCCCCGCCTGCGCCGACGACGAGTGCCTGCCCTTCGAGGGTAACGCCGGCTTCTTCGAGCGCTCGGCGTGCGCCGATAGCGTCGGTGTTGCACCCGTACACGGGCGGCGTTCCGTCGGCCGTGTTCCCATTGGTCGGGGAGCCGCCGGCCGACTTCTCGCCGGCTGCGTTCTCGGTGGCCGCACTCCCGTCAGTCGAGGTATCGTCCGAACGGTCGCCGGCTGGGCCGTCGTCCGAGCGATCGTCGGCCGCGTCGTCTTCGTCAGCCGGTTGCGCGAACGAGAGCGTATTGACCGCGCCGATGCGCGCAGCGAGGTCGTCGGGCGTACAGAACTCGAACGCGCTCTGCTTGAACGGGATCGTAACGTTTAGTCCTACCATCCCGAGCGCGTCTGCCCCTGCAATCGCCGCGTCGAGGTCCCGGGGTTCGGGCTCGAAGGTCACGTACCGGGCCTCGATGTCGTACTCGTCGTACGCCGCCTCGTGCATCGGTGGCGAGAGCGAGTGACCGACCGGGTTGCCGATCAGGCCGAAGACGTCCATCTCGACATCCCTCCCGTCGGTCCTCGTCGATGGTCGTCCCGGTCGCCGATAGCTTCCCATTCTCGTTCCCGTCTCTGTTCCCGCCCCCATCTCCGTTCGGCGTTCGTCACCATCGGACCTGCTTCGGGGGCGAGCGGTTTGAACGGTTCCGTTCACGGGAAAGCGATGACGCGACGGAACGTGCGCCGCCTCCTAACGGAACAGCTATTTCGGGGGTGTTCGTGCTCGGAACCGCGGTCCGCTCGTCGGTTGAACCCACGACGGTCGAACTGACCTCCATCGTGGCAGCGGACGGCAAAAGAAATAGGTAAGAGCATCTCGCTTTGCCGTCTATGCTCGATCGTCTTCGCCATCCGCTCGTCGCCGTCGCTGCCGCTCTCTTGTTGACGTTACCGTGGGTCGCGACGTTCGTCTCCTACGGCGGCTACATGACAGTGCATCCAGGCGAGAACATCGCGCCCCGCACCGCCGTCGCCGTTGCCGGCCTCGCGGTGCTCGGAGCCGCCTTCCTGCTCGCGTGGGGCGCGGAAACCGCCGAGAAGGACGTCCCACAAGCCTTTGCCATTGCGGTGCTCGCGGTGCTCGCCGTTGCCCCCGAGTACGCCGTTGACGCGCTCTATGCCTGGAACGCCGGCGCATTCGAGGGCACCGAGCGGGGGATGCAGGCCGCGAACCTCGCGGTTGCGAACATGACCGGTGCGAACCGCATCCTCATCGGCCTTGGCTGGTCGGCGATCGCGCTCTTTACCGTCTATCTAGCGCGACGGCGGGGCGATGAGGCCGTCGAGCACCGCGAGGGAACGCTGACCGACGTCGTGACGCTCGATCGCGGCATTTCGACGGAGATCGCCTTTCTGCTCGTCGCGACCCTCTTTGCGTTTCTCGTTCCCTTGAGCGCCACGACGTTCAGCGGGGGCGGCTCGATCGGGGGGATCGGACTGCTCGATACCGTGGTTCTCGTCGGGCTCTACGTGCTCTACATCGCCATCATCATCCGCGGCGACGTCGACGAGTCCGAAGAACACGTTGGCGTGCCGGCGTACCTCCAGTCGTGGTCGAAGATCCCACGGGTCGCGAGCGTGCTCTTCCTGTTCGCGTATTCGGGCGTGATGATCTTCATCGCCGTCGAACCGTTCGCCGTTGGGCTCGAACAGTTGGGCCTGCAGTACGGGATCCCCGAGTTCTTCATGATCCAGTGGCTCGCGCCGCTGGCGTCGGAGAGCCCCGAACTCATCGTCGTTACCTACCTCGTCAACAAAGCGCGCTCGACGGCGGGGTTCAACGCGCTCATCTCCTCGAAGCTCAACCAGTGGACCCTACTCATCGGGACGCTCGCGGTGGTGTATTCGATCGCGGCGGGCCACCTCGGGGGACTGCCGTTCGACGAAAAGCAGGTCGCCGAGATCTGGATCACCGCCGCACAGAGCCTCTTTGCGATCGCTATCCTGTCCGACTTCGAGATATCGATGCGCGAGGCGATCGCGTTGCTTTTCCTGTTCGTCTCGCAGGTGGTCATCGAGTTCGCGCTCATCCAGACGCTGCCTGACCCGCGGGCGAACGCGCTCAGCATCCTCGTGTTGTACACTTACACGGCGGTCTACGTGCTGTTGGGCCTCGGGCTGTTCTACCGCCGCCGCCAGGCGCTGCGTGACCTGTTCTCCCGGACGAGAACGAACGCGAGGGAGGCCATCCGACCCGGCAGCGCACAGCCGGAACGGGCTGACTGAACCCCGAAGAATCGGGCTTCGATCGGTCCCGGATTGCAGTCGATCCCGCTTTCGGCCGGTCCTGATTGCGATCGATCCCGTGCCAACGGCGGCGGTAAGTTAGGCGACTATCTGCTGAGAAACCGCCGCGGGTGGGACTGAAAGGGGCCGAGCGTTCACGGCCGCGAAGCGCCCGTGAACTCGGGAGAGCTTCGCTCTCCCGTAGCTCGGCGAACCCCGGCGACGCAAGCACCGCAGGAGCGACCGGAGGGAGCGACGAGGAGCGCAGCGAGCCGCGGGAGCCGAGCGCTCGGGGGCTTTCGAGCCGTTTACCACCGACTCCCCTTGATCGGCACGATCGGCACGAAGCGACGGCATTTAGCCCGTCGTCGCTTAACTTCGGTCGTGCTCGGAATCGTCGTCAGCCGCGCGGACTCCGCGTCGACCCACATCGCAGAGCACCTCCTCGATCTCGCCGACTGGACCGAAACGGACGATACCGCCAGGTCGGACGCGGAGGGCGGCGGTTCGGTCTACCACGCTGAGGGCATCGAATTGCGCGTCTTCGACGACCTCCACATCTACCTCGACGGCGCGGATCGAGCGTTCGACGCTGACCTCGACCTGCTGGCCTTCGCCTCCCGACACGCTGGCGATACTGGGCCACTACTCTCGGCCCACCACACCGGGAACTTCGGCCCGGCGGAGTACGGCGGCAGTAACGGCGCGTTCGCCCAGGCCGCCCCGAACGCTCACAAGCGGGCCATCGAGGCTTTCGCCGAGGTCGCCCCGCCGGGCTACGAGGTCGCCACTGAGTGCACCCATCACGGCCCGACCGATCTCGACGTGCCCTCGCTGTTTTGCGAGTTGGGCAGCGACGAAGCCCAGTGGAACGATCCCGATGGCGCGCGGGCGGTCGCGAAGGGAATCCTCGCGCTCCGAGGGGTGGACCCCGAACGCGAGCGGACGATCGCCGGCTTCGGCGGCGGCCACTACGCGAACCGCTTCCGGCGGATCGTTCGCGAGACCGACTGGGCGGTCGGGCACGTCGGCGCGGCGTGGTCGCTCGACGAGATGGGGTCGTCCGCTCACAACGAACGCGTGCTCCGCGAGGCGATGGACCGAAGCGGGGCCCGCCACGCGCTCGTTGACGGCCGAAACCCCGAGGTCGAGACGACGCTCGACGACCTCGGCTATCGGGTCGTAAGCGAGACCTGGGTTCGCGAGACCTCGGGGGTGGCGCTCGATTCGGTAGCGAGCCTCGAAGACCGGCTAACGCCCGTCGCGGACGGCTTGCGCTTCGGCGACGTAGCCACCGAGTACGGAGTCGACCCCGATAGCGCCGAGGCTGGCGACCCCAGCGACCTCAGTGACTCCGGTGGCGACGGCAGCGACGACGGCGGGAGCACCGACCCGTTCGCGATCACCTCGCTACCGGCGTCGCTGTTGGCCGAGGCACAGGGGATCGACGCCGGGGAGGTGTACGAAGCGGTCGCGGCTCGAACCGTGGCGTTCGAGACGACCGAGGGCGGTACCAGAGTCGCCGGCCGCGTCGCCCTGTCCGACCGGGACGCGGGAGACGAACGGGAGGCGATCGTTGACGCGCTCGCGGACGTCTTGGCCATCAAATACGACGCCGTTTCCCGCCGCGAGGGTGCAGCCGAGATCGTCGCCCGTGAGACGGCGTTCGATCCCGAGCGGGCGCGCGAGTTAGGGGTACAGGATGGCCCGCAGTTCGGCCGATTGGCTTCGGGCGAGGCGGTCGAGGTCGACGGGCGGGAAGTCGCCCCCGAGGAGGTCCACGCCGAACGCGAGCGGCTGTTTTCGTACTAACGAATCGGGTTAGTTTTTTGATATAGGTGTTGATGGAAACGTCAGACGCAAGTCGGACGAGAGGGAAAAGTAAATGTTCCCCGTGGGTGAGAATAGCGATATAATGGACTCGATTGTCGAGGATGCTATCGAGGAAGCCGAGGCCGAAGGGGATGGGGCCATTCGGGAGGCCGGCGATAGCACCCCAAAGGGGGTGAACACCACCGGAATGATGACCGACGAGGAACTCGCCGAAGTCGTCGAGGACCTGAAGACCAATATCACGGTGGTCGGCTGCGGTGGCGGCGGGGCAAACACGGTCACGCGCATGGACAGGGAGGGTATCCACGGCGCGAAACTCGTCGCGGCGAACACCGACGCTCAGCACCTCGTCAAACAAGTCAGCGCCGATACGAAGATCCTCATCGGCCGCCAGCGTACCGGCGGGCGAGGAGCCGGGTCAGTCCCCAAGATCGGCGAGGAAGCCGCCCAGGAGAACATCGAGGACCTCGCGGCGGCGGTCAAGGGCTCGGATATGGTCTTCATCACCGCCGGGCTGGGCGGCGGGACGGGGACGGGTGCTGCGCCCGTCGTCGCTGAGACCGCCCAGGAAGCCGGCGCGCTCACCGTTGCGGTCGTCACGGTGCCCTTCACCGCAGAGGGCGAGCGCCGCCGGGCGAACGCCGACGCCGGCCTCGAACGCCTGCGGTCGGTCACGGATACGGTGATCGTCGTGCCGAACGACCGCCTGCTCGATTTCGCTCCGAGCATGCCCTTACAGGACGCCTTTAAGATCTGTGATCGCGTGCTCATGCGCTCGGTGAAGGGGATGACCGAACTCATCACCAAACCCGGCCTCGTGAACGTCGACTTCGCCGACGTCCGGACGATCATGGAAAACGGCGGCGTTGCGATGATCGGCCTCGGGGAATCCGATTCACAGAACAAAGCCGAGGACTCGATCCGGTCGGCGCTCCGATCTCCCCTCTTGGACGTGGACTTCAAGGGCGCGAACGCGGCGCTCGTCAACGTCGTTGGCGGCCCGGACATGTCGATCGAGGAAGCCGAGGGCGTCGTCGAGGAACTGTACGACCGGATCGACCCGGACGCCCGGATCATCTGGGGTGCGTCGATCGACGAGAGCTTCGACGGGCGCATGGAGACGATGATCATCGTCACCGGCGTCGAGTCGCCCCAGATCTACGGTCGCAGTGAAGCCGAAAGCGAGCGTGCGGCCGCCGAACTCGGCAACGGAATCGACGTCGTCGAATAGCTTCGAATAGCTTCGAATAGCTTCGAATAGCTCCCCGTCGTTGCTGCGCCCGCCTGTTTTACGATTTCGATGCGGTGTTTCCCTTCTAGTCCGGTCTCTCCTCTCGACGGAACTGGAAAAGGGCCGGGCGCGTGGCGGCTCCGCCGTGGTTCGAACGACGCCTCCGGCGTCTTTCGTTCAGTGCGGGACTTCCGGTCCTGCTCGCAGTCCGAACGCTTCGCACTCCGACGACACCTGCCCGCGGGCGAAGCCCACTTGCATGGTCCGTGAGACTCTGTGAGTCCCACGCTTATCACGAGAGACCGGAGGTATTTCGAACGACCACGGATTCCGAGGTCGGCTCCGCCGACCTCGCGTTCGGCGAACCCCAGCGACGTCGTTCGAGAGAGCTTCGCTCTCCCGTGATCTGCTTACGCGCCGCGTATTGCCCGTTCGCAGGTCCGTAGGACTCTCCGAGTCCCACACCTCTCCCAAAATCTCCGATTTTCGGGGACGAGCACCGGAGCGACCGAGGAGGTATGTTCCCCCGGGACGGATCGGCGGCCGTGAGGCTCACGAACGCGCGGGGTCAACCGGTCGATCCGGTGCCCTTTCTCGTGGTCTGTTCGCTCGCCTTTCTCGTGAGCTACTCCTACGGGCCGATCTACTGTATGGAACTGGGCTTTTCCCTGCCGGCAGCCCTCGGCATCTCCACTGGCGTGTTCGTGCTCACGAGCACGCTCGCCTTTCGTCGCCTCGTTTGGACCACCCGACCCGACCTACGCGGCGAGATCGCCGCCGAAGAGCGGCTGCGCGGGATCGTCTACGCGGCGCTCGTGGCCGTTGCGCTGTTGGGACTGCTCGCGCTGCCGTTGCTGGTCGAGTGAGGCCGAGGTATCGGTCGTCGTCGGTCGACGCATCGCGGGTCGTGTGAGCTTTCACACACCGGCACGAGAACCGATTATGCGCGAGGTATCGGCTTCCCGGTTCGTTCGCGCGACGCCGGCGACACTCGAACGGGCGCTTACGCCCCCGACGATCGTCGACTACGAGGGGAGCTTCGAAGTTCGCGAGTCACGCGAGACCGAAGACGGCTGGGTCGTCCTCGCCGAGGGCGGCGGGATGACCGTCGAACTGGCCTTCGAGTCCTTGGAAGACGGCTTCGCGTACGAACAGCGAAGCGGCCCGCTCGAAACGTCGGTGACGACGCTTCGCTGGCACGCCGAGAACGACGGCTCGCGGGTACGAACGGACGCGACGCTCTCGATGGGACTGCCGCTGAAAGCGGTGACCGACCGGATAGCGGCCTGGAAGCGCCGCGGCGAGCTCCGCCATGCCCTCGACCGGCTCGCGGCCGACGTCGAGTAACCGACGCCGAGCCTCGAAGAGCGATCGGTACCGACCGGCCGACGGCCGATGGTTGACAGTTGCCGGTCGGCGATCGACGGTCGTGCGCCGCGAGCGCACACCGGCCCCCGGTGTTTTGATCGGGCGGCCCGAGACAGTCGGTATGGGACTGCTAGGCACATTGAAACAGACGTTCGAGGCGTCGACCGAGTCGCCGAACCGCGGCGAGATCGATGAGAGCAACGAGGAGGTTTCGGCGGGCGCGTACTGGTGTGACGACTGCGGCGTGCGCCTGCGCGACACGGAGGTCGAGACCGACTCGCCCGACTGTCCGGACTGCGGCGGGGCGATGCGCTTCGAGCGCTCGATGTCCTCGACCGGGTGTGCCTGCTGAGCGGGTCGGATACCACTTCTTCGACGAGTCGATTCTTCGACCGTCCCGACCGTACACAGCACCGTCGCCCATTCGTGGTACGAAACACGAGGGAGCGGCCGGCCTGGACGATCGACTTACCCGTCGGTCGCGTCGGGGCCAGCGCCGGCCGCGGGCCGGGATGTCGCGAGTTCGAGGACCTCATCCCCGTCGGTCGGAAACGGGTTTTCGAACGTCTCGGGGTCGGCGTCGATCTCGGCGTCGGATAGCAAACAGCCGTCGAGCCGGTCTGTCAGGTGTTCCCGATCGACTCCGGTACCGATGAAGACGAGTTCCGCCCGGCGATCGCCCCACTGCTCGTCCCAGTCGAGATCCGATCGGTTCGACCGGTAGGCGTCCTGTTCGAACGGCGGGAGGCTCGCGATCCATCGACCTGTTGCTTCCACCCGAGCGGAGGGACCGGCTTGACCGAAGGTGTAGATCAGGTCCCGGCCGGCGACCGAACACCGGCCCTTCGACCGCACGACCGAGTCCGGGAGGTTGGCCAGCACCGTCGCGACCCGCTCGGGGTGAAAGGGCCGTCGCCGACGGTAGACGAACGACGAGATACCGTACTCGTCCTGTGGGTGGCTGTGGCCGTCATGGCTGTCGCGGTCGTCGTGGCGCTGGCCGTGGTCGTGCTCGCGTCCGTCGTCGGCCGATTCGATCGTTCCGGCGTCGTCGAGCGTCCGTTGCCAGCCGGCGGCTTCGAGCGTGCACTGGGGGTCGAACAGGCTGCGCCCGAGCAGACAGTCGCGTTCGAGGTCGCCGTGAGTCGTCCTGCGTATCTCGGCGTCGGGACGGAGCACTTCGATCAACTCCTCGACGACCGCTAACTCCAAGTCGGTAACGAGATCGCACTTGTTCACCACGACGAGGTTCGAGGTCTCGACCTGTTCGATCAGCAAGTCCGATAGCGGTCGGGTGCCGTCCGTGCCGACGCCGCGGCGTTCCGGCCGCCTCTCGCCGTTTTGGCTATTTTCGCCGTCTTTGTCGTCCTCGCCGCCGAAGGCGTCGTAGAAACCACGGGCGTCGACGACGGTCACGAGCGCATCGACCGCGTAACGTGCGGCCGCCTCCGATCCCGTTGCGAACAGTCGGGCGACCGGCGCGGGTTCGGAGATCCCCGAGGACTCGACGACGAGAGCGTCGAAGTCGCGTTGCTGGGCGAGGCTTACCACGGCCTGCTCCAGGTCCCCGCGGAGCTCACAGCAAATACAGCCGTTCGACAGTTCGGCCACGCTGCCGTCGGTGCTGTCGGCGTCCCTGGTGGTACTCAGGAGGTGATTGAGCAGCGTCGTCTTTCCGGCACCCAGCGCGCCGCTGAGAACGGTTACCGGTATTTCCCCTTCGTTCGTGCTCATAGGTACGCTCGCTCGCCCACCCACATCAACTTGTACCCGATTCGTCCAGTAGTGCTGGTTTAGGAGCTTGGAGTAGATCATTAGACTGACGATTAGAAAGCCCCCGATACGCTCGGCTCGGAGGGCTCGCTGTCGTTCAAAATCTTTTGTGATGTGATCAGAACTCGAAGAGTTCTGATTTACTCACGAGAATTCCGTTCTCGTGAATGTGGCAAAAACGCGGAGCGTTTTTGCTGCAAGCGGGAAATCTATGATTTCCCGCAATGACGAGAAAGCGAAGCTCTCTCGAACCACGCTCCTCGCTCGGTGGTTCAAGACGGCGGAGCCGTCTTGTCATCACGAAAGGCGCCTCGCGCCTTTCGAACGACTTCGCCTCGCTGCGGTGCTTACGTCGCCCGCCGTCGCCGAGCGGTCGGCCCCTTTCAGTCCCACCCGAGGCGGTTGTTCGGCGGGCAGTTGCGTGACTCAATACGACCGCTCGTTCACGATCGCCTGCGAGCGAGAGGTCGCATCGTGCCGATTTGCGTCGATCAGCGTTTGTCGCCGAGCGATCCCGAAACCGATCGGTACGGGCGACACCCTTTTCGCACGAGCGCGACCAGAGTGGTAGTAGATGACGCTCGCCGATCGGATCGCATCCTACCGGGCAGTGCTCGAAGAGTGGCTCCGCGGGCTCTATCACGGCATGATCTCCCACCCGGCCTACGAGAAAATCGAAAAGGAAGCCGAGGACTTAGAGGACGCCTTCATGATCGCGTGTTTCCCCGACGCGTTCGGGGTTCCGAGCCCGGTGTCCTATTACACCGCTGAACTCCTCCCTTACCTCGAAGACGAGTTCGAAGCCTGGGAACGACGGATGTGGGATCGCGAGTCGCTGCTCGAACGCAAGGGCCAACAGTACCACTTCTGAGCATCGCCAGTATTCGTATCACACACCACCACCCACACTACTAACGACTACCACGCTACCGCGACACCAATGCGCAAGTTCGTCTTCTTCGGCGGCAAGGGCGGGGTCGGAAAGACCACGGTCTCCTCGGCGTACGGCCTCAAGTGTGCCCGAGCGGGGGTTTCGACGCTCGTCGTCTCGACCGACCCGGCCCACAGCGTCTCGGACGTGTTCGACCAGGACTTCGGCGACGAACCGTCGTCGGTGGCGGACGAATCACACCTCGACGCGATGGAGATCGATCCCGAACGCGAGGTCGAGCGCCACCTCATGGAGACCAAACGCGCGCTCTCCGATCAGGTGAGCGCCGGCATCGTCAACGAGATCGACCGCCAGATCGAGATGGCCCACCAGACTCCTGGCGCGTACGAGGCGGCGCTGTTCGACCGGTTCGTCGATGTGATGCGGGAAAGCGACGAGTACGACCGGGTAGTCTTCGACACCTCGCCGACAGGCAGTACCCTCCGGTTGCTCTCGCTGCCCTCGTTTCTCGAAGGCTGGATCGACCGCCTCCACCACAAGCGCGAGCGAAGTATAAAGTTGTTCGAGCGGGCCGCGATCGGCAACAACGAGCCGCGACGACTGTTGGACGGCGACCCGATCCTCGCGCGCCTCCAAGCTAGAAAGGAGACCTTCGAGTTCGCCGGCGAGGTCCTCCATAAGCAAGCCGCCTTCTTTCTCGTACTCAACCCCGACGAGCTGTCGATCCGCGAGACCGAGCGAGCGATCGGTAGCTTGGAGGAGTACGGTTTGGCCGTCGAGGGCCTCGTCGTCAACCGGCTGACGCCCGAACCCGACGACGACGAAACGGGCCGGGGGGCGCGCTACCTTCGGGATCGGTGTGCCACCGAGCGCAGTCGTCTAAAGCACATCCGCGAGGACCTCGCCCCGCCGGTGTGTGCAACGATCGAGACGCGCGTCGAGGAGATCAAAGGGGAGTTCGTCGAGGAGGTCGCCGCCGAACTCGATATCGAGGTCGCCGTTGCACAGCGCGTCTGACCGAACGCGCCCCGCCCGAAACAGCGGAACGGTGGAACAGCGGAACGACGGGACAACGAGACGGGTAGGCCGAGAGGGCGGTCGGCCCGCTACGAACCCTGTTGTGTTCGGGCCGGCATCATGTCAAATTTCGGTTCATTGTGGAGGTATACTATTTTCGATACGGCGGGAAACCGCGTCCATCAGTGAACGAACATCCAATCAAGCGACAGGTGAGAGCAAGGTTTAAGTGACCGTTTCTCATGATCGTTGCATGGTCCAGGTCATTTGGTTAGTCATCGCGTCGTTAGTGACGTTCACGGTCGGGTATCTCGGGTACTCCCGGTATCTCGCGGGACTCGTCGAACTCGACGGGAACAACGAGACACCGGCACACAAGTACGAGGACGGCCAGGAGTACGTCCCGGCGAAAAAGCCCGTCTTACTGGGGCATCACTACTCCTCGATCGCGGGCGGGGCTCCGATCGTCGGGCCCATCACCGCTGGGGTAGTCTGGGGGTGGGTGCCCGCGCTGCTGTGGATCGCGATCGGTAATCCCCTTTTGGGGAGCGTCCACGACTTCGTCTCGCTATCGGGCAGCCTCCGTCACGAGGGCAAATCGATCGGCTACATCATCGGTCAGTACGTCGGTGACCGTGGGAAGGACATGCTGTTGTGGTTCGCCTTCCTCACCATCATCCTCGTCGTCGCCGTCTTCGCCCTGGTAGTCTCCCTCGTCTTCAACGCCTACCCGCAGGCCGCGACCGCGAGTTTCATCTATATCGCACTGGCGCTCGTCTTCGGGGTCTATCTCTATCAGCTCGATCTGCCCTTCCTGATCGGGACCGTCGTGTTCGTCGCTGGCGTCTTCGCCGGCGTGCTCGTCGGCGTCGAGTTCCCTCTCGCGCTGTTCGAGCCGACCGCCGAGACCGCGCCGGCGAACACGATCGTCCTACTCAGCGGCGGGTCGTGGGTTCCGGGAGCCGGCGCGCTCGGCCCGAACATCGCCGCGTGGGTGCCGATCGTGATGATCTACGCCGCGATCGCGAGCGCGCTGCCGGTGTGGACGTTGCTCCAGCCGCGCGATTACCTCTCCTCGTTTCTGCTCTACGCGGGCGTCGGCGGTTCGTTGCTCGCCGTGATCGTCGGGACGATCGGTTTGGCGCTCGGCATCGGCCCGATCTCCCCGACCGAACCCTTAGAGATCCAGTTAGCGGCATATAAAGGCTTCATCGGCGTAGGCGGCCTACCGCTATTCCCGCTTCTGTTCGTAACGATCGCCTGCGGGACGATCAGTGGCTTTCACTCGCTCGTCTCCTCGGGGACGACCGCGAAACAGCTCGATAGCGAGACCGACGCCCGGCTGATCGGCTACGGGGGGATGATCGGCGAAGGCTTGCTCGCAACGCTCTCGCTCGCAACGGTCGCGATCGTGAGTATCACCGTCTCCGGCGGCGGTATCGGCCAGGCGCTGCCGAACTTCGCGACCGGCGGCGGGCTCGTCCTCACGAGCTTCGGCATCCCCGCGAGCTTCGGGGCACCGTTCATGGCGCTCGTGCTCGTGAGCTTCCTGTTGACGAGCACCGATACCGCGGTCCGGCTCGGCCGATACATGATGGAAGAGATCGTCGGCACGCCCGAGACCACCTCCCAAGGCGTCGCAACCAACCGGTACGCGAACGCCGCGATCCAAGTCGTCCCCGCCTTCTTCCTCGTATCGAGCGGCCGGTGGGCCGACCTGTGGCCGCTGTTCGGCGGAGCGAACCAGTTGCTCGCCGCGCTTGCCTTGCTCACCGCGACGGTCTGGCTCGCGAACTGGGACGATTCGAAGCAGCTCGTTTCGACCGGCGTGCCGATGGCGCTGATGAGCGTGGTGACAATTCTCGCCTTGTTGTACCTCGCGTTCGTCCAGAACTTCCTCCAGAAGTTCCTCAATCCCGAGTGGATAGCCGAGGCAGCGGCGCTCGATATGTTCTCCGCCGCGCTCCAGATCGTTATTTCGTTCGTGCTCGTCGGCCTCGCGCTCGCGCTCGTCAGGATGGGCTATTCGAGCATCCGGCAGGCGCGCCGCGGTACTGGCGCTGTGGCCGCTGACGGCGGCGAGCGAGAACCGACCGACGACGACTGAACGCGAACGAACCCCCGAAATCGCGAGTTTTTCAGCGGTTCAGCGCGTGCCGTTTCGATGCTCGATCGAGCACTGTGGCGAAGCGGTACAGTAGGCCAGAAACCCCCACGAACTCACTGACTCTGGACGGGAGAGCGGTGCCGATCGTGTGAGCGAACCAGTTACCGCTTCTTCGAGGGGTACGAGGACCCAATCCTCGCGCTCGTACTCGATACGTCGCCCGTCGATGCGGACCGCCGACCGTAAGGTGCTGATCGCACGGCCGAGCGTACCGGGAAGATTTTATAAACGAACACCGGGCCATCCTCGACCAGTGATCTCCGTGTGCGAGCCGACCGACTCGTGGGGGCGACAGCCGTGACCACCGGCGTCGTCGACCGGTCGGTGGTTGGGGGCAGCGAGACCAGCAGTGGTGAAACCGGCGGACGCGAGACCGGCGGTGGTGACATCGGCGACGGGACGGGATGTGGGGGCCGCCGGTGACCCCGTTTCTGGGCTTCGGCGGGGGAAACGACGAATCGAGCGGCTCCCGTGCGCCCGAGGACGTCCCGACGGCGCTCCGACGGGGGATCGACGCGGCGGCGGCGCTCGAAACCGTCGTCGAGAACCGGACAGTATCGACCCACGCCGAAGTCGAGGAGGATCGCTTTTTCACCGCGGCCGACGGGACGCGGACCGTCACCAGCCGCTACGACTTAGAACGGGCGGTACCCGCGGCGAAGAAGAGTCACTTCAGGGAGGTCGATCGCTACTGGGTGAACAGACCGTATGCCTTCGTCGTGATCTTTCACTCCGACCGGGAGAACGAACGCAAGTATTACGTCGTCGAACCCCATCTCACGCCGATCGAGTCCGAACTGGCCTCCTTTCTCACCGAAAAGCTCAGAACCGCGATCAAGTACACCGACGACGAGACGATCGTCGCCAGCGACGACGCGAGCCGTGGGACGGTTATCGAGCGCGAGACCCTCCGGTTGCTCTCGCGATACGGCCTCTATTCGCCGCCGACCGACCCTGCTCCGGACACGCTCTCGCGTCTCAAGGGACTGCTCGGCCGCGGCGGGGAGGGTGGCAGTGATGACGAAGTGGATGGCGACAGCGGCAATGGCGGCGACGGTACCGCCGCTGGCGGCGGCCCGGACGACCCGAACGACCCAGGCGACCCGAGTAGTACGAACGACTCGGACGGCACGGCGACGCCGACGGCTGCCGATCTCGACGGGATCGCCGCCCGGCCAGAACCCGCCGTCCTCGCCGAAGACGGT